>CAZIVZ010000582.1:0-2014 GCA_964542495.1 uncultured Aquihabitans sp. | reverse complement strand
TGCGGGTGGGGACGGTGGGGGTGTCGGCGGTCATCACCATGCGAGCCTCCCGACGGCCCAGCCGTTGCGGCTCGCCGTCATGTCGATGGTCAGGACATGGCAATACTCCGGGCCGCCCGCCGAGAATGACACCGTCCCCGCCGACGCCGGACCCTCCCGGTAAGCGAAATGGATACCGGCATCAATATCTCGCTGGTGTCCGCCGTCCCATGATGCGTCGGGGACCCACGGCCCGGTCGAGGTCCCGTTGGAGTGTCGTATGAGGACGTTCATCTGCGATCCTGACGACCCGGGGTCGGTCGCCGACCATGTGCCTGCGCCCGTGGCCGAGCGGTATGACGGGGTCACCGATACGAGGCCACCGGTAGGGCCGCGAAGGCCGACCAGCTCCCCGCCCCACGCACCACTCGGATTCATGCCACTGCCAGTCAGGGTCGGGTCCGGGTCGCCCGACGCGTAACGCCTGATCCATGCACGGATGCGCCGCCATTGCCCACCGATGCTGGGGTAACCGTCATAGAACGTGTTGAAAGCCGGTGTCCACCCGGCCAAGTCCGAGATGGTCGGAGCAGAGCCGCGCAGTGGACCCCATGCCCCCGCAAACAGGACGTGGAGGTCGCCGTCGGTGGGTGACGGTGGGATCCACGTCAGCGTGCCGGTGCCCGACCCTGACGCATAGCCACTCTGGACGATCTGCCCCAGGTAGGTGATCGTCACGCCACCTTCTTCCACAAGCTCGGCACCTTGTCAGGCTCCCAGCCCTTCTGCGTCGTGTGGGCCTGGACGCACTCCCAGGTTGCACCGCCGAACGTGAACCGCTCACCGGCGGCGACCGTGATCCCCGCCACCCACGCAGTCATCTCCGGGGTGCGATGAACCTTGAACAGCGCCGGGACCTTGTCGGGCGTCCAATCAGCCTGCGTCGTGTGGCCCTGGATGACTTCGACCAGCGTCCCGTCCCACGCCAACACGTCACCCGGCTTCACCTTCGCTCCGGGCGTCCAGTCGGGGAACAAGGCCGCCACCTCGGCGACCGCGGCGTCACCGATCGTGTCGAGCTGTGCCTTGATCGTGATGCTGGCCGCAGCCGCTGCCGCGTTGAGCGTGGCAGCGATCTTGGCGATGCGTGGGTCAGCCATCGGAGCCTCCGAGAGCGTCGAGGAGGGCGTCGATCGTGGCTTGCATCTCCGCGATCGGGTCCGGTGGTTCCGGTTCGGGGATCGGCAGACCGGTGAGCTGTTCGACCGTGTCGACGGTGCCGTCGGCGTTGAACGTGGTGCGGGTGCCGGTGCCGTCGCCGTTGTCGACGGTCTGCTCAACGATGTTGCCGTTCGGGTCGAACGACGTGAGTGCGCTCATGCAGACCTCCTCAGGGACACAAGAGGGAGGGACTGGGCGGCAGAAAAGGAGCCCGACGGGAAAGCAGGCGCATCCACCAACGCTGCGCCGCCGCCCGCCGCATAGTCGATCAGCCCGACAAGGGATCGGGCTTGTAGTTGCCCGTAGGACGGCCAGCCGGGGATTCGCGGAGCGTTGGCAGCCGACGAGGTGCCGTCCAGAATGTGGACCGTCGGTGCTGCCGTGTACGCGACACATTTGGCGCTCAGATACATCCACCGCGGTGCCGAACACACGAACGACAGGCCAGTCACGCCGAGCCATCCTGGCGTCACCGACATGTTGACCGTCCCAGCATCCAGCAGCAACGTGGACGGATATCCGTCCGATCCTGCCGCGTAGATGCCGAGCCGCCAGGTTGACGCTGCGGCGACGGTCGATGAAACCCAGATCGAGTCATAGGTCCCGGCCGGAACAAAGACCGGAACAAACGACTGTCGCCCCGTCGCCGTCAGGTAGTGCAGGCTGTTCGATACCAGCACAGTGGCGTGAGTTGGCCCGGTGTTCGGATGCGTCGTCGAGATGAGCGCCGCCGTGTGGAACGGCGGACTCCACGACCCATCGCCCCGCAGGAACGTCGTGGCGTTCGCTGCACCGGTGCCGAGCCGGGCCGTGG
>CAZIVZ010000581.1:0-2033 GCA_964542495.1 uncultured Aquihabitans sp. | reverse complement strand
GTGCGCGGCGACGCCGTCCCCGCCATCGTCGTCAAGCCCCCCTTCGTGCCGCCCACCCCCACCCAACCCCTCACCTGAGAGCCACCCCCAACCCCAACCCCAGCCCCAACCCAACCCCAGCCCCAACCCAGCGAATGTGGTGTGTGGGAGCCGCGTTCTGGTCGATTTCGAGCGTGAGGTTCGACGGTGCTGGAGCGGCCGACGCCGACGATCAGTCGGCGAAGTCCTCCACGGGAGGGCAGGAGCACACCAGGTTGCGGTCGCCGTAGCCGCCGTCGATGCGGCGCACGGGCGGGAAGTAGCGGTCACCGCGGTGACCGGCGCCGGGGAAGGCGGCCTGCTCTCGCGAGTAGGCGTGGTCCCAGTCACCGAGGAGGCAGCCGGCGGTGTGGGGGGCGTGGACCAACGGGTTGTCGTCGGCGGGCCAGGTGCCGGATCGCACCTGCTCGATCTCGGCCCGGATGGCGATCATCGCGTCGCAGAACCGCTCGATCTCGCCCAGGTCCTCGGACTCGGTGGGCTCGATCATGAGGGTGCCGGCCACGGGGAAGCTCATGGTGGGAGCGTGGAAACCGAAGTCGATGAGGCGCTTGGCCACGTCGTCGACGCTCACCCCGGTGTCCTTGGTGATCGGCCGGAGGTCGATGATGCACTCGTGGGCCACCAGCCCGGCGCGGCCGGTGTACAGCACCGGGTAGTGCGGCTGGAGGCGGTGGGCGATGTAGTTGGCGTTCAGAATCGCCACCTCGGTGGCGCGGGTGAGGCCCTCGCCTCCCATCAGGCGGATGTAGGCCCAGGGGATCGGCAGGATGCTCGCCGAGCCCCAGGGGGCGGCGGCGATCGGTCCGGGCCCTGTGGCCGGGCCGGCACCGTCCACCAGAGGGTGGTTGGGGAGGAACGGCGCCAGGTGCGCACCGACGGCAACCGGGCCGACGCCGGGTCCACCGCCGCCATGGGGGATGCAGAAGGTCTTGTGGAGGTTGAGGTGCGACACGTCGGCGCCGAAGCGGCCGGGGCGGGCCAGGCCGACCATGGCGTTGAGGTTGGCGCCGTCGAGGTACACCTGGCCGCCGGCGTCGTGCACGGCGGCGCAGATCTCGCTGATGGCCTCCTCGAACACCCCGTGGGTAGACGGATAGGTGACCATCAGGGCTGCCAGGCGGTCGCCGTGGTCGGCGATCTTGACGCGCAGGTCGTCGAGGTCGACGTTGCCCATGTCATCGCAAGCCACCACCACAACTCGCATGCCGGCCATGACCGCGCTGGCGGCGTTGGTGCCGTGCGCCGATGACGGGATGAGACAGACGTCGCGACCGGGGTGGCCGTTGCTGCGGTGGAAGCCGCGGATGGCAAGGAGGCCGGCCAGTTCGCCCTGGGACCCGGCGTTGGGTTGGAGGCTCACCGCCGCGTAGCCCGTGATCTCGACCAGCCGGTCCTCGAGCTCGTGGATCAGCTGGAGGTAGCCCGCGGCCTGGTCGAGGGGGGCGAAGGGGTGGATGGCACCGAACTCCGGCCAGGTGACCGCCTCCATCTCCGTGGTGGCGTTGAGCTTCATCGTGCACGACCCGAGCGGGATCATCGATCGGTCGAGCGCCAGGTCCCGGTCGGCCAGGCGGCGCAGGTAGCGCAACATGGCGGTCTCGGAGTGGTGCTCGTGGAAGACCGGATGGGTCAAGAACACGTCATCTCGGCGGAGCGACTCGGGAAGGAGCGACACCACGACCCGGTCGAGCGCGTCCCAGTCCACGGGGTCCATGCCGAAGGCCCCGACCACGACGTCGAGGTGGGCGCGGGTGGTGGTCTCGTCGGCCGCGATGCCCACGTGGTCGACGTCGACGAGTCGGAGGTTGATGCCGCCGGCCAGGGCGTCGGCCACCACCGCAGCGGCCCGGCCGGGCACCCGGACGGTGAGCGTGTCGAAGGCGGTGGCGTTCACCACCTCGACGCCGCCGTGGCCGAGAGCGGCAGCCAGGAGCGCTGCGTACCGGGCCGTCCGCGCCGCGATGGTGGTGAGGCCTTCGGGGCCGTGGTAC
>CAZIVZ010000580.1:0-2034 GCA_964542495.1 uncultured Aquihabitans sp. | reverse complement strand
ACCCTGCACCACCAGCGCGACGAGGCGCTGCTGTTCCGCGAGATCGCCACCATCGCCTACGACGCCCCCACGGTCGACTCGGTCGACGAGCTGGCGTGGAACGGCCCCACCGCCGACCTCCCCGAGCTGGCCGCCGCCATCGACGCGCCCTACCTGGTGCCCCGCTGCGAGCGACTGCTCGCGGCGCGGGGGCGCTGAGGTCGCTCAGCCCTCGTCGGGGTCGGGCTGGCGGGCCCGGCTCGGCGCCACGCGGGGCGGTTCGTTGGGCTGCTTGGGATAGACGGGCGGCCACGGCGCATCCATCAGGCCGTCGTCGAGGTCGCGCTGGTACCAGGCGAGGAGCGGCTCGATCGACTGCGGGGCCTCGTCCATGCTGGCCCACGGGTCGCCCTCGGCGGCCACCTTGGCGGGGACCACGGCGAGGGTGACCGTCTCGGGGTTGACGGTGGCCACCTCGTCCCACGCGATCGGGCACGAGACCTGGCCGCCCACCCGGGGTCGCACGCACCAGGCGCCGAACACGGTCTTGTGCGGCGCGTTCTGGTTGAAGTCGATGAAGACCCGCTCGCCGCGCTCCTCCTTCCACCACCGGGCGGTGATCAGGTCGGGTCGGCGGCGCTCGAGCTCACGGGCCACGGCCACGGCGGCGGCGCGCACCGCGTAGGAGTCGTGCTCGCCGGCGACGCGCACGTAGACGTGGAGGCCGCGGTTGCCGGTGGTCTTGACGTACGACGTGATGCCCTCGGCGTCGAGCAGTGCCTTGGTCTCGCCGGCGGCCTCTCGGACCTGGTCGAACACCACGCCGGGGGAGGGGTCGAGGTCGATGCGGAGCTCGTCGGTGACCTCGGGCCGGTCGGCGTGGTACGGCCAGGGGTGGAAGCCGAGGCAGCCCTGGTTGACGGCCCACAGCAGGTGGGCGAGGTCGGCCACCACCAGGGCGTTGCTGGTGGTGCCGTTGGGCGTGGAGACCTCGGTGGTCTGGAGCCACTCGGGCGCGCCGGCGGGCACGCGCTTCTGGAAGAACGACTTGCCGTGGGCGCCGTCGGGGAAGCGCTGCATCATGGTGGGTCGCCCGCCCATGGTGGCGAGGATCGGGCCCTCGACCGCCTGGTAGTAGCGGACGAGGTCGAGCTTGGTCTCGCCCCGGGTCTTGAAGAAGACCTTGTCCGGGCTGGTGATGCGCACCTCGCGCCCGCTCGCTTCCACCGTCACCGCTTCGGACCCCATTCGCCGGACCGTACCGCGGCGGTCGCGCACGGCGATGGCCGGCCGTCCAGCCGGAGGTGCGCGCGCCCGGTGCTCCCAGATAACCCTGAGCACGCGCACCTCGGGTTGGTCAGACCGGGCGGAGCGGTGCGGGGTCCCCGTCGGGAAGGGTGACCGCGATGGCGTCGCCGGGACGAACCTCGCCGCCCTCGACCACCACCGACATCACGCCCGCCAGTCGTACCAGCTCGCCGTCAGCGTCCCGGTCGAGCACAGCCGACCGGAGGCCGGGCGCGATCCCGTCGAGCTGGCCGCACGGGTTGCGCAGTCCGGTGAGCTCCACCACGGCGTGATCGCCGAGGGCGAGGCGGGTGCCGACGGGGAGGTCGAGCAGGGCGACGCCGCGGGTGGTCACGTTCTCGCCCATCTGCCCGGCGCTCACGTCGAACCCCTCCGTGCGGAGCCGGTCGTGCAGCTCGCCGTGGATGAGGTGGACCTGGCGGAGGTTGGGCTGGGTGGCATCGGCCCGCACCCGGGATCGGTGCTTGACGGTGGCGCCGGCGTGCACGTCGTCGGCCACGCCGTGCCCGGCCACGAGCGTGATCATCGGGCGGGACGGCTTGGCCATCGTGTGGGTGGGGCTGGACGAGACGCCCTCCACGACGGCCTTCGATCCGGTCGGCTCCACGGCCCGGAGCCTGCCAGGACCGGGTGGGGGCCACCAAGCGAAAACGGGGTGGCTGCTAGCGTGACCGGGTCCCGGAGACGGGCAGGCCCCCATCGTCCAGCGGCCTAGGACGCCTCCCTTTCAAGGAGGTAACACGGGTT
>CAZIVZ010000579.1:0-2045 GCA_964542495.1 uncultured Aquihabitans sp. | reverse complement strand
TGGTGGCCCAGTACGCCGACGAGTCGAACCTCATCTGCGGCGTCGACGAGGTGCCGCGCAAGCTCGACGCCCTCGCCGCCCACTGCCAGCGCCTGGGGCGGGACCGCTCGGAGATCACCGTCTCGTATCAGACCCGTGCCTGCATCGCCCCCACCCACGACCAGGCCCGGGCCGAGCTCGATGCCGCCCTCGCCGCGCGTGGCATGGACCCCGGCTCCATGGCCGCCGACGATGCCGCCGCCGCCCGGAGCCTCATCCCCCACGGCGACCCCGACGAGATCGGCGAGCTGTTCTCCACCTACCTCGCCACCGGCGTCGACGGCTTCACCGTGAGCGCCATCGCCAACGGCCACCTCGAAGGCCGGGTGGCCCTGCTGGGCGAGACGCTCGCACCGCTCGTGTCCTGACCCCGGACGGCCCTCAACCGCCCTGCACGAACCGCATGGCCTCCTGGCGGGTGGCCACGTTGGTGCGGAAGAGGCCACGCACCGCGGAGGTGACGGTGGTGGACCCGGCCACCTTGACGCCCCGCATCGACATGCAGAGGTGCTCGGCCACGATCACCACCATCACGCCCTTGGGCTCGAGGCTGCGCTGGAGGGCGTCGGCGATCTGGCTGGTGAGCCGCTCCTGCACCTGGGGCCGGCGGGCGTAGCCGTCGACGAGCCGGGCGAACTTCGACAGCCCGATCACGCGTCCGTCGTCGTTGGGGATGTAGGCGAGGTGGGCCTTCCCGATGAACGGGGCCAGGTGGTGCTCGCAGATCGAGTGCAGCGGGATGTCGCGGACCATGACCATCTCGTCGTGGTCGGCCTCGAAGGTGGTGCGGAGGTGGACGTCGGGGTCCTGGTGGAGGCCGGCGCAGATCTCGGCGTACATGCGAGCCACCCGTGCCGGGGTGTCCTGCAGGCCGTCGCGGCTCGGGTCCTCGCCGATGGCGGCGAGGATCTCGCGGACGGCGGCCTGGATGCGGGGCTGGTCGACCTCGGTGGGGGCGCGGTGGTCGGTCACGGCAGGCGCTCGAAGGTGGTCCCGAGGAGCACCCCGAGCTCGGCGGTGCTGAGCGGCTCGAGGTCGCCCGTGCCGCGGCTGGACGCGGTGAGCAGGTACTGGCGCACCCGCACCTGCACCAGCGAGGCCTCGTCGGAGCTGGCGGAGAACGCGGCGTCCTCGACGCCGGGGAGCTCGGTGGCGCCGGTCGTGGCCGCCTGGAGCTCGTCGAACCGTGCGGTGAGCGCGTCGGTGTCGGTGCCGTAGTCGCGCGCCTCGATGCGCACCGACCGGCTGTCGTCGCCGGGGCCGTCGAGCTCCCCCGAGCACGACTCGCCGGTGACGGCGCCGCCGCCCTCCTCGATCGCCTCGGGCAGCGCCGGGCCCACGTCCTCCCCGCCGAGCAGGTCCGCCATCTGCTCGGCGGTGAAGCTGGTGCACACCCCGAGGCGGGTGGCCTCGGGCGGGGTGGTCTGGAACGTCATCTGCGCCCGCGTGGTGGGCGGTGCCGCGTCGTCGCTCGAGCTGCAGGCGGCCAGCGGGCCGGCGATGGCCAAGGCGCCCGCGAGCAGGGCCAGGGTCCGGTTGGGTGGCATGGGCCAGGACGCTAGCGGCGCCGCTGCGGGCTCCCGCAGCCGGGCCCGGGCTCCCGCAGCCCGGCTCGTGCACATCAGCCCAGGTACGAGGCGATGTAGGGCAGGTTGCGGTAGCGCTCGGCCACGTCGAGGCCGTAGCCCACCACGAAGTCGGGCGGGATGGCGAAGCCCACGTAGCGCAGGTCGAGCTCGGTCTTCTGGAGGCCGTCGCGCACCAGCAGGGCGCAGACCTCCACGCTGGCGGGGTTGCGGGCCAGCAGGTTCTTGCGAAGGTACGCCAGCGTGAGGCCGCTGTCGATGATGTCCTCGACGATCAGGACGTCTCGACCGGTCAGGTCGAGGTCGAGGTCCTTCACGATGCGCACCACACCGCTGGACTTGGTGGCGTTGCCGTAGGACGACACGGCCATGAAGTCGAACTCCACGGGCAGGTCGATGCGCCGGGCGAGGTCGGCCATG
>CAZIVZ010000578.1:0-2050 GCA_964542495.1 uncultured Aquihabitans sp. | reverse complement strand
GGTCGATGTGACCCATCGTGCCGATGTTCAGGTGCGGCTTGTTCCGCTCGAACTTCTCCTTGCCCATGGCTGGCTCCTTGCGAGTGGTGTGTGGGGGATGGTTGGACGGGTGAACGTGAGAACGCCCCACCCCGCTGGGTGGGGCGCGGTGTGCGTTGGTAGCGGCGACCGGGTTCGAACCGGTGACAACTCGATTATGAGCCGAGTGCTCTGACCAACTGAGCTACGCCGCCAAGATCTGGCTGTGCGAGCCTCCTGTGGGAATCGAACCCACGACCTCTTCCTTACCATGGAAGCGCTCTGCCGACTGAGCTAAGGAGGCGAGGCGAGCCGCTGCCCAGGGGCGGCGGGACCGGTCGGCCATCATAGCGACGCGCCCGCCCGGCACGAAAGCCGGACCGGGCGCCTGCCCCCCCGGTGTGCGGCGGCCGAGCCAGGCCGTGGGCCGTTCGGCCCACCCGAACGCTCAACTCCCCGACCACGATGCCGATGTGGATGGCGTGCGGTTCACCCGTCTCGTCATCGAAGCCGATCGCAACACGGTCTCCCTGACCCTCCACCCGTCCCTGACGGTGGTGGCCGGGGTGGACGAGCGCGTGCGGGCCGGGCTCACCGAGGAGCTGATCGGTGCGCTCGGCAGCAACCGGTCGGGCGTCCACCTGGAGCTGGCCGACGACGACGGGCGCCACCTCGCGGTCTTCCGTCCGCGCGCCGGCTCCCACCGCGTGATCGAGGTCGACGACGGCACCGACATCACCGACGAGTACCGCACCCCGGACGGGCGCATCGACCTGCTGTCGCACCACGGCATCGACCCACGCCGGGCACGCGAGCTGCTGCACCTGGACAGGGCCCGGCTCCAAGCCGCGACGCACCACGACGACCTGGTGAACCGCCTGGCCGAGCTCGACCAGACCGAGCTGTGGTCCGCAGCCGCCACGGTCCGGGTGACCGATGACGAACTGCGGGCGCTCAACGACGGGATCGACCGCGCCGGGGAGGACCCCGAGGCCGTGGCCCGCGTGGAACAGCGCCACCAGTCGCTGGAGACGGCGCTCGAGCGGTTCCGGCTCCTGCGCCACCGCGCCTTCGAGGCGTCCATCGTCTTGCTGGCGGCGGCGGTCGTGCTCACGCTGGTGCAGCCCGCCCTCGCGCTCGGCGTGCTCGCCGTGGGCGTGGTCGGCGTGCTGGTCACGTTCGTCTTCCGGGCGCGCGTCGACGCTGCGCAGCGCCTCGAGGACGCCGCGCTGGCCGAGGTCGGTGCCGCGTCGTACCTCGGCTTCGTGGTGAAGCGGGTCGACGGGATGTTCACCGGGTCCGAGCAGCGCCGGCGCCTGCTCGCCGTGGCCGAGGACCACCGCGCCGCTGCCGTGCGGTGGACCCGCCTCACCGGGGACGTGAGCGTCGACTGGGCCATGGCCCACCACGAGGAGATCGAGACCACGGCTCGGCTCCGCCGCCAGCTGCGCTCGCTCAGCACGATGTCGTCCACCGCACCGGATCTCGACGAGGACGCCGCCGACACCGCCCAGGCCGTGCTCGCCCACCTGGCTCGGTTGCGCAACATCGGCACCGACGGCGAGAGCTTCCCGCTCATCCTCGACGATCCCTTCGTCGACGTGCCGTCGTCCACCAAGCTGTCGCTGCTCGAGGTGCTGGGTCGCGCCGCCGGCTCGCCGCAGGTGATCCTGCTCACCGACCAGGAAGACGTTGCCGGCTGGGCCCGCCTCGAGGCCCTCACGGGCGAGGTGGCGCTCGTCGAGCCTCAGATGGAGACCCGGCACGACTCGGGCGCGAGCGGCCTGGCCGTGTAGGAGCCCGGCACCGAGCCGGCGGGGGCGCTAGCGTCGGCTCCCCCTCGACCGCCCCACCCCGGAGCCAGCGTGACCACGCCACCTCCTGACGCGGGTCGGCCCGTCCCGGTCGACCTCCCCACCGAGCGCGCCGCGCTCGAGCGCGCCCGCGCCGCCGTGGAGGAGAAGCTCGCCAGCCTCGCCACCATCTCCGGGGGTGGTGCCGACGCCCTCGCCGACGAGTACATCGACGCCGT
>CAZIVZ010000577.1:0-2053 GCA_964542495.1 uncultured Aquihabitans sp. | reverse complement strand
GGCATGTCGGCCAACCCCACGTTCGTGCAGGCCCTCGCCGACGCCACCGCCCGCCCGGTGCAGGTCTCGCCCGAGCCGGAGGCCACCACGCTCGGCGGGGCGTTCGCCGCCGGCCTGGCCCTCGGTGCCTGGGCGTCCGACGACGACATCGCCGCCACCTGGGCCCCCACCCGGGTGGTCGAACCGGTGGGGTCGTTCGACCGGGAGCGCTGGGCCGACACCCTCGCCCGGGCCGAACGGTGGTTCCCGGACCTGTCGGCCATCTCGTTCTGACGCCGCCACTTGGACTCGGACCACCCGCGATGACCACACTTCCACCAGACGTTCTGCAACACCCAGGGACAACCCCAGGAGGAACCCGCGTGTCGATCGACCCCACGGAGGCCACGGCCGCCGCGACCACCCGCCGGAGCTTCCTGGCGCGGGCCGCCCTGGGTGGTGCCCTGGTCAGCGTGGCCACCGCCGGACCGCTCCGCGCCATGCTCGGGGTGGCCGGGGCCCAGGAGGCCACGGCGGCCGAGCTCGAGGCACCCGAGGAGCTCGATGGCGCCACCTTCGCCGCCCTGGCCGTGCCGCTGGAGCTGGCCACGGTGCTGGCCTACCAGGCCGCCCTCGAGAACGACGTGCTCGACGCCACCACCACCGCCGACGCCCGCCGGTTCCAGGCGCACCACCAGACGGTGGTCGACGCGCTCACGCCGCTGCTCGGCGAGGAGGCCCCGGCCCCCCGCCCCGACGAGACCGTGATGGCCTCCACGGCCGACGCCATCGAGGGCAACGCCGACCAGACCGCCATCCTCACCGCCCTCGCCGAGCTCGAGGAGGTGCTGGCGGCCACCCACCTCTACGCGGTCGGCGGGCTCACCGATACCACCCTCGCCCGGACGGTCGGACAGGTGCTCGCGGTGGAGTCCCAGCAGGCCGTGGTCTGGGGCCGCGTCATCGGGACCGACCTCGCCGAGCTCACCCCGGCCGAGGCCGGCACGGAGGGCGCCCGCACCGGCTTCGCGGAGGCGGCCGAAGCCGCCGAGGCCGCGGCAGCCACCACCACGACCACCCCCACGTCCACCACCACGACGGAGGCCGGGAACTGATGGCCGAGCACCACACCACCGAAGGCACCACCCGCCGCGCCCTGCTGCGCGCCGGCGGCATCGGCGTCGGCGCCGCGTTCCTGGCCTCGTGCGCCAGCGAGATCGAGTCCGGCGGCATCTCCGGCACGCCGGCGTCGAGCACCAGCACGCCCGCCACGGTGCCCGTCACCGTCCCGTCGGCCGCCACCCTGGCCGCCGAGGCCACCCAGCTCCGTACCGCCGCGTCGGTGGAGCTGCTGGTGGCGTCGGTCTACACGAAGTACGGCCCGAAGCTCACCGACGCCGCGTTCGTGGAGCACGCCGCCCGCTTCGCCGACGACCACACCGCCGCCGCCGAGGTGTACCTGGCCGCGCTCGAGGAGGCGGAGGCCGCCGCCGACATCACCGCGTCCGAGCCGGTCGAGCCCAACCCCTACCTGCAGGAGAACTTCGTGGCTCCGGCCGCGCAGGGCCTCGTGGACGACGAGTCGATCCTCAACTTCCTCCGTGCCTCCGAGGGCACCATCGCCGCCAACGCCATCGTCGCCGTGAGCAGCTACCTCACCCCGGCGTGGCGGCAGCGCTCCATGGCCTTCGCCGCCGCCGCCGCTCGCCGGGTCACCGTGCTCGACAACGCCGGCCAGGGCTCGGTGCCCACCGCCGCCCTGTACCCGATCGCCGACCTCATGCCCGCCGACGCCTTCCTCACCGGCGAGAGCACCACGACCACCACGGTGGCCGCCGAAGCGGGCGCCGAGGCCGAGGTCACCACCACCACGCTGGCCGGGGGCTGACCGGGCGGTTCGCACCCGCGGGTAGGGTGACCGCCGACGATGAGTCGGCCGGGTGGCCGCGACGGTCGCTCCGCTCCGGCGGTGAAGCCGTCGAGGAAGGTCGGGGCTCCACAGGGCAACGGTGCTGGCGAGAGCCAGGCGGGGGCGACCTCGCGGACCGGGCAACAGAGAACAGACCGCCGATGG
>CAZIVZ010000576.1:0-2055 GCA_964542495.1 uncultured Aquihabitans sp. | reverse complement strand
GCCTCGTCGCGTGCACGCGCCTGCTCGGCCTCGCGGGCCGCCTGCTCCTCGGGCGTGAGCACCTTCGGCGCCTTGGGGGCCGCCTCCTCGGCGGTGGTCCCGGGGCGGGCGCCCTTCTTCTGGGCGATGAACTTGCCCTCCTCGACCGCGTCGGCGATCACCCGGCACATGAGGTTGGCCGAGCGGATGGCGTCGTCGTTGCCGGGGATGACGTAGTCGATGACGTCGGGGTCGCAGTTGGTGTCGACCAGGGCGACGATCGGGATGCCGAGCTTGTTGGCCTCGGTGACCGCGATGTGCTCCTTCTTGGTGTCCAGGATGAACACCAGGTCGGGCAGGCGCTCCATCTTGGCGATGCCGCCCAGGTTCCGCTCGAGCTTCTCGAGCTCGCGGGAGATCATGAGCGCTTCCTTCTTGGGCATGGCCTCGAACTCACCGGAGTCGCGCATGCGGCGGTACTCCTGCATCTTGGCCACGCGCTTGGACATGGTCTCGAAGTTGGTGAGCATGCCGCCCAGCCAGCGCTGGTTGATGTAGGGCGAGCCCGACTTCTCGGCGTAGGACTGGATGGGATCCTGGGCCTGCTTCTTGGTGCCGACGAAGAGCACCGTGCCGCCGTCGGCGACGGTGTCGCGGATGACCGTGTACGCGGTCTCGATCCGCTTGAGGGTCTGCTGCAGGTCGATGATGTAGATGCCGTTGCGATCACCGAAGATGAAGCGCTTCATCTTGGGGTTCCAGCGACGGGTCTGGTGCCCGAAGTGCACCCCGGCGTCGAGCAACTGCTTCATGGTGACGACTGGTTCGCTCACGAACCGCTCCTTCTCCCACGGTTGTGCGAGACCCGGGACCGAAGCGCCCACGCACCGGGGTGCGGGGACGACCGTGGGTGGACCCGGGCGGACGTTGGTACGCGGCCCACCCCGTGGTGGACCGGCGGACCACTCTAGCGATGGCGATCGTTGGGCCCCAAGCGAGGCCCACCGTCGAGGGGCACCAGCAGCACCCGACCCCCGCGCACGGGTCGACCCCAGAGCGAGGCCGGGTCGACGTAGGTGGTGCCCCGGCGGACACCCACGTGGAACCGCTCGCCGGCCACGCCCACGAGCGCACCGCCGCGCACGCGCTGGCCGACGCGCACCCGGATCGCGGCCAGGAACGAGTAGGACGACCGGAGCCCGTCGGGGTGCAGGATCGTGACGTGCAGGCGGCCCGCCACCGCACCGGCGAACACCACCGCGCCCGGACCGATGGCTCGCACCGGCGTGCCGGGCGCGGTGGCGTACTCGATGCCCCGGTTGCCTGCCAGCCAGGGCTCGGGCGGTGGCCGGAAGGGGTCGACCACCGGAGCGTCCACCGGTGGGGCGTACACCCGGTTGCCGGGCCCGGCGCGGGCGACGGCGCGCCCGGGACCGCTCGACGCGGCGACGCCCCCCGCCGGTGGGGCGGGCGCCGAGAGGACCACGGCCAGCGCGAGCCAGCTGATCAGGCACCACCGCTGGGCGGTCACCGAACACCTCCCGGGGCGGGGTGCGGGCGGATTCGGGTCAGCTCAGCTCGCGGCTCGCCGCCTGCATGCGGCTGCGCAACTGGAGGACGGCCTTGGTGTGGATCTGGCTCACCCGACTCTCGGTGACCTTCAGCACCTGACCGATCTGGGCCAGCGTGAAGTTCTCGAAGTAGTAGAGCGTGAGCACGATCTTCTCGCGCTCGGGCATGCGCTCGATGGCCTCGGCGAGGTGCGTGCGCATCTCGCTGAGCTCGACCAGCGCCCCCGGGCCATCGGCCTGATCGGCGATGGTGTCGCCGAGGGTGGCGGCGTCGGCCCGATCGCCCAGCATCTCGTCGAGCGCGGCGATGCCGGTGAGCGACAGCTGGCCGAGGATCTGCTGGAGCTGGGGCTCGCTGTACCCCAGCTCCACGGCCAGCTCGGTCTCGGTGGGCGACCGGTGCAGCGTGGACTCGAGCTTGGAGAACGCGCGCTCGACCGCCCGGCCCTTGGCCCGCACCGACCGGGGCACCCAGTCGATCGACCGCAGCTCGTCGAGGATGGCG
>CAZIVZ010000575.1:0-2055 GCA_964542495.1 uncultured Aquihabitans sp. | reverse complement strand
GCCGACCGCGGGCCCGTAGCGGTCGTTGACCGCCGTGAAGCCGTCGAGGTCGCAGAAGAGCACGGCCACGTGCCGGTTGGTCCGCCGGGCTCGCGCCAGGGCCAGGTGCAGCCGGTCGAGCAGGCCAGCCCGGTTGCCCACGTCGGTGAGGGGATCGTGGGTGGCCTGGTGGGCCAGCCGCCGCAGGTCCCGGTCCCGGTCGATCGCAACCACGACGAGCGACAGGGCCGCGGCCCGCACGGCGGCAGGCAGGACCGTCGACGACGGGTCCGGCCCGAACGAGACGATCACCGCCAGGGTGGTGCCGTGCACCGACGAGCGGACCGGCACCACCGCCATCGACCGGAACCGCTCGTCGGGCACGGTGGACGCGCCGAACCGCGGATCGGTGGCGACGGCGGCCACCTGGACGGGCTCACCGGTCACCACCGCCTGGCCGTAGGGGTTGCTGAGGTCGAGCGGCAGAGCGGCGAACCACGCGGACCGCGAGCCCTGCGGAGCGCCGTCCACCAGGGTCAGCCCGGTCGCACCGACGACGAGGATGGCCACCTCGGCCAGCGGCGCGTGGTGCGCCAGCAGGTCTCGAACCAGCGACAGCGACGTCATCACCGGTTCGCTCCGGGCGATCGACTCGAAGACGGCGGCTTGGTCGCGTGCCAACAACGCGGCTCGACGGCGTCGGATCGCACTGTGGAAGACGTCGGCCGCGGCCCGGACCGAGCCGAGGAGGTCATCGGCGGCCGGTGGGGCAGCGGTCTGCCACACCAGGCCCATGATGCCGGCCGGTTCGGAGTTGCTTCCCAGCCTGACCCAGAGCGCGGCGCGATCTCGGGGTCCGAGCATGGGGGCCGTGGCCTCCCGGTCGTGTTGCCCGACGCCTCGGCGGGCCACGAGGAGGCCGTCGTGGGCCAGCTGCGCCAGCACGGCCCGCAGGGCGTGCGGAGCGGCCGGCACCGTCGACGCGCCCAGCTCATCCGGGGCGACCCACTCGTGGCTGCGGCGGAGGGATCCCTGGTCGGGCGCCACGTCGTCGATGAAGGCCACGTCGGCGGCGAAGAAGGCGGCGATGGCGCGCAGGCCCTCGATGATGACCCGGTCGAGGTCGGCCGGGCTCGACGCGATCAGGCGGGTGGAGATCGAGACCACCAAGGCGTGGAAGGCGGCCTGCTCGGCGTCGGACGGCTCAGGAGGCGGGGCCTCGGCGCCGTGCTCGAGCACCCGGGCGATGCCATCGGCCACGAGGTCGACCAGCGCCAGGGTCCACGCTGCGTACGGGGGTTGGTCGGGCGGTGCCGACAGGACCACGGCACCGGCCAGCTCGCCCGACACCCACAGGGGGCTGGCCACCACGGTCCCCTCGCCGAGGTCGCTCGCCGCGCCCGGGCGGTTGGCCGTCCCTCCCAGCGACGCCACCGTGGCCTCCCGGTCCATCGCGAGCTCGACCCGGTGGTCGGCCACCGTGGAGCCGATCGCCTGGTGGGGCTCGTCGCCTACAACCGCCGCCACCACGAAGGCTGATCCGGTGCCGAGCAGGACCACGGCCCGCTGGGCCCCGAGGAGGTCGCGCCCGACGGTGAGCCACTGCCGGAGTCGAATTGCCGGATCGCCGGGGCCGAGGCTGGACACCCGATGGATGGCGGCGAGGTCGTCGGCGTGGCGGTCGGCGTCGACCCACCGCTCCAGCGGGGCGGTGCACGGGGAAGCTAGATCGGCATCCACCTCGGGCCACCTCCCTCACGTCCTGCCTGGACCGACCAGGCTACCGGCGCTCCCTCGCGCCCGCCGAGAGCGGGAAAGGACGTGTCGGATGACGTGACCTCCGCTCCGCCCCCGGTCAGCAAGCCGAGGTCACTCCCACTCGATCGTGCCCGGCGGCTTGGAGCCAGGGCCCGAGCGGCCCGGCGGCGCAGCCGCCGAGAGCGGGAAGGACGTGTCGGATGACGTGACCTCCGCTCCGCCCCCGGTCAGCAGGCCGAGGTCACTCCCACTCGATCGTGCCCGGCGGCTTGGAGCCAGGGCCCGAGCGGCCCGGCGGCGCAGCCGCCGAGAGCGGGA
>CAZIVZ010000574.1:0-2058 GCA_964542495.1 uncultured Aquihabitans sp. | reverse complement strand
TGTCCCCGAGGATGAAGTAGAGCGAGGCGAGGATCGTGACCACGTCGGGCACGTAGACGCCCCGGCACACCCACGGCACCACGGCCACGTTGTTGAACGATGCGGTGCGGATCTTGACCCGGAACGGGCCGAGGTCGCCCTTGGACACCACGTAGTAGCCCATCTCGCCGAGCGGGTTCTCCGTGGCCACCCAGGCCTCGCCCTCGGGCACCTTGATGATGCGGGGGACCTTGGCCATGATCGGCCCCGACGGCAGGCCGTCGCAGAGCTGGTCGATGATCGACGTGGCCTCGCGGATCTCCTGGAGCCGGACCCAGAACCGGGCGAACGAGTCGCCGTCGGGGTGGGTGACGACCTTCCAGTCGACCTCGTTCCAGGCCAGGCCCACGGGCTGGTCCCGGCGGAGGTCCCAGTCGACGCCGCTGGCGCGCAGGTTGGCGCCGGACATGCCGTACTGGAGTGCGATCTCGGCCGGGATCACGCCGATCCCACGCGTGCGGGCCTGGAAGATCTCGTTGCCCTCGACCAGGGTCTCCATCTCGTCGCAGAAGTCGCGGATGCGGCCCATGGCGGCCTTGGTGTCGGCCAACCAGCCCTTGGGCAGGTCGTCCTTCAGCCCGCCGATGCGGTCGAAGTTGGGATGGAAGCGCCCGCCGGTGGCCGCCTCGATCTGGTTGAGGACGAACTCGCGGTCCCGGAAGGCGTAGAACGCGGCGGTCATGGCCCCGATGTGCAGGGCCATGTCTCCCACGAACAGCGAGATGTTGGCGATGCGGGACATCTCGAAGAGAATCGTGCGGATCCACTGGGCCCGGGGCGGGGCCTCGATGTCCATGAGCTTCTCGGCGGCGAGGATGAACGGCACCTCGTTGGCGAAGCTGCCCAGCCAGTCGATCCGGTTGATGAGCGTGGTCACCTGCGGGTAGGTGCGCACCTCGGTGAGCTTCTCGTAGCCCCGGTGCATGTAGCCCATCACCGGCTCGCAGGAGATCACCTGCTCGCCGTCGAGCTTCACGATGATGCGCAGGGTGCCGTGCGTGGCCGGGTGCTGGGGACCCATGTTGAGGGTCATGCCCTCGTCGGTCTCGAACTCCAGGTTCACACGCCCGTCGGCGGCCTGGGCGTTGGCGTAGGCCAGCTTCTGACGATCCGTCACCGCCGTCATTCGCTCGCCTCCCCTTCGGTCTCGGCCTCGCCGTCGCCCTCGGATCCCGGCTCGGCCGGCATGGGCTCCACGTCGACGATGCCCGGCCACGGCTTCACGTGGCGGGCGAGGAGCGGGAACGTCTTGCGCAGCGGGTACCCCTCGAACTCGCCCGGGAGGTAGAGGTTCACCAGGTGGGGGTGCCCGTCGAAGGTGACCCCGAACATCTCGTGGGTCTCGCGCTCGTGCCAGTTGACGCCGGCGAACACCGGCAGCCAACTGGCGAGGCGCAGGTCGTCGTCGGGCAGGTCGACCTTGAGGGTGACGCCGAGCTTGCGGGGCAGCGAGTGCACCCGGGCGATCACCTGGAAGCGGGTGTCCCCGCCGGCATAGCCGGTGACGATCTCCGTGGACGGCTCGGGCGGCGTGTCGGTGGGCGAGTCCTCGTTCTTGCCGTAGGGGCTGGGCAGCCAGTCGATGGCGGAGAGGAACTCGAAGGCCCGGAAGCCCAGCTTGTCGCGGAGGACGAAGCCGGCTTCGCGCCACGTCTCTCGGGTGACACGCACCCAGAGGTCGTCGCCGGCGCGGACGTGGCTGCCCACCACGGCGTCACCGAGCTCGGCGGTGAGCTCCGTGAGCAGGCCCTGGCGCGCCTCGTCTACCGGAGCCGGCTCGATCTCGGTGGCCCCCTCAGTGGACGACAATGGGATCACCTCGCCAGCGCGCAGCCATGTCTTCCTTGCCGATTCGTTCCTGGAGCAGGACGATGCCCTCGAGGAGCGCCTCGGGCCGCGGCGGGCAGCCGGGCACGTAGACGTCGACGGGGATGACCTGGTCGACGCCCTTGGTCACCGAGTAGCTGTCCCAGTAGGGGCCACCGCAGTTGGCGCACGAGCCCATGGAGATCACGTACT
>CAZIVZ010000573.1:0-2065 GCA_964542495.1 uncultured Aquihabitans sp. | reverse complement strand
TGGAGGGCGATGGCCGCTCGCTCCACCTCGAGGGCACGCCGTACGCGGTGGCCCGCGGCACGCTCCACACCAAGGCGGGCACGCCGTTCCAGGTCTTCACCCCCTTCTCGCGGGCGTGGCGTGCCCACGGGTGGCCAGACCCGCTGCCGGTGCCGGCGGAGCTCCCGTGGGCCGACGGCATCGCGAGCGACCCCCGCCCGCCCACGCCGCCGGCCACGGCCACCGACGGCCCGCCGGCGGCGGGGGAGGAAGCCGCCCACGATCTGGCCGACGAGTTCCTCGCCCACCACGTGGCCCACTACCGCGACCGTCGAGACCGCCCCGACGTCGAGGGCACCAGCCGCCTCTCACCCCACCTGAAGTTCGGCACCATCCACCCTCGCCAGCTGCTGCACCGCCTCAGCGACGCGACGGGCGCCGCCACCTTCGCCGGCGAGCTGTGCTGGCGGGACTTCTACGCCGACGTGCTGTTCCACCGGCCCGAGAGCGCCCGGGAGAACTACGCCGCGGCGATGGACGGACTCGAGTGGGACGAGGGCGCAGATGCCGACGACCGCTTCGAGGCCTGGTGCCAGGGCCGCACCGGCTACCCGATCGTCGACGCCGGCATGCGCCAGCTCCTGGCCGAGGGCTGGATGCACAACCGGGTCCGCATGATCGTGGCGTCGTTCCTCGTCAAGGACCTGCACCTCGACTGGCGACGGGGCGCGGCGTGGTTCCTGCGCCACCTGGTCGACGGCGACCTGGCCTCGAACAGCCACGGCTGGCAGTGGACCGCCGGCACCGGCACCGACGCCGCACCGTTCTTCCGCATCTTCAACCCCACCACCCAGGGCCTGCGGTTCGACCCCGACGGCGACTACGTGCGCCGCTACGTGCCCGAGCTGCAGGGCATCGCCGGCAGGGCGGTGCACGAGCCGCACGGCCTTCCCGCCGCCGAGCTGTTCCCTGCATCGCCGACCAGCGCCTACCCGCCGCCGATCGTCGACCACCGCTCCGAGCGCCAGGAGGCCCTCGCCCGCTACCAGCGTCGATAGCCGGCGGCACCAGATCGGGCACTGGCACTCGGTAGGATCGACTGCCAACGATCACCGAGAGGTCTTCATGCTCGACGAGCGCAAGGCATCGATCCTCCGTGCCGTGGTGGAGGAGTACATCCAGACCGCCCTGCCCGTCGGCTCGGGGCACGTCGCCGACGCGCCCGGGGTGAGCGTGTCGTCGGCCACCGTGCGCAACGAGATGGCCGCGCTCGAGAGCGAGGGGTTCCTCGCCCAGCCCCACACCTCGGCGGGCCGCATCCCCACCGAGAAGGGCTACCGCTACTTCGTCGACGCCCTGGCCCAGCCCTCGCTCGATCGCTCGTCGGCCCAGCAGGTGCGCGCCTTCTTCGACCGGGCCCACGGCGAGATCGAGCAGATGCTCGCCGACACCACCCGCCTGCTCACCGGGCTCACCGACTACGCCGCCGTGGTGGTGGGCCCGCCCCACGAGGTGGCGGTCGTCCGCTCCGTGCAGCTGGTGGGCCTGGGGCCGTCGGTGGCGCTGTTCGTGGCCGTGCTGGGCAACGGCGCGGTGGAGAAGCGAACCATCGAGCTCGGCGGCGACCACGACGAGGTGGTGCTCGTCGCCGCCGCCGAGCACCTGGCCACCCGGGGCATCGGGCAGCCGCTGGTGGCCATGGCCACGTCGGCCCCCGCCGCCGACGCCTCGGTGGAAGCGGTGGCGTCACGGGTGCGGCAGGCCCTCGCCGCCGGCGTCGACGACGCCGAGCACGTGTTCGTCAACGGCGCATCTCGCATCTCCGCGTCCTTCGACGCCGTCGAGACCGTCCGCTCGGTCCTCACCATCCTCGAACAGCAGCTCGTGGTGGTCACCTTGTTGCGAGACGTGGTGGACCGCGGCCTCAACGTCGCCATCGGCAGCGAGACCGGCATGCAGCCGCTGGCCGACTGCGCTCTGGTCGTCGCGCCCTACTCGGTCGACGGTGAGCAGGTCGGCACCGTCGGCGTGCTCGGACCCACCCGCATGAACTACCCCCAGGCGCTCGCCGCGGTGGCCGTGGTCG
>CAZIVZ010000572.1:0-2091 GCA_964542495.1 uncultured Aquihabitans sp. | reverse complement strand
GCCTCGGGCAGGCCCACGTGCTCCACGGCCTGGGCGGCGGCCACCGCCACGAGCAGCGACGTGGGGTCGGCCTCGCCGATGTCCTCGGACGCGAGGATGATCAGCCGTCGCACGATGAACCGGGCGTCCTCGCCTGCTTCGAGCATGGTGGCGAGCCAGTAGAGGCCGGCATCGGGATCCGAGCCCCGGATGCTCTTGATGAAGGCCGAGATCACGTCGTAGTGGTCGTCTCGGCCGTAGCGCATGGCCTTGGTGCCGAGCGCCGCCTCGGCGTCGGCCAGGGTCACCACCGCGGCCACCGAGGGTCCGACGGCAGCGGCGCGCTGCCCGGCGAGCGCCACCGCAACCTCGAGGCTGGTGAGGGTGTGGCGGCCGTCACCGTTGGCCCGGGCGGCGAGGTGGGCGATCGCCTCCGGCTCGGCTGTGGCCCCCTCGGCGTCGAGCGCCTTGGCGATGAGGAGGCGGGCCGCCTCGGCGTCGAGCGCGTGCAGGCGGAACAGGGTCGACCGGCTGAGCAGAGGCGGGTTGACCTCGAAGTAGGGGTTCTCGGTGGTGGCGCCGATGAGCACGAGCAGGCCGCTCTCCACCGACGGCAGGAGCGCGTCCTGCTGGCTCTTGTGGAAGCGGTGCACCTCGTCGAGGAACAGGATCGTGCCCTGGCCGCGCTCGCCGAGGCGGTGCTCGGCTCTGCTCACCACCTCCCGCACGTCCTTCACGCCGGCGGTGACCGCCGACAGGGTCTCGAAGGCCTTGGCCGTGTGGCCGGCGATCACGCGCGCCAGGGTGGTCTTGCCGGTGCCGGGCGGCCCCCAGAGGATCACCGACGACAGCTTGTCGGCCTCGATCAGCACCCGCAGGGGACGGCCCGGCCCGATCAGGTGGTCCTGGCCCACGATGTCGTCGAGCCGACGCGGGCGGAGCCGGTCGGCCAGGGGCGCCCGGCGCGCCAGGCGGTCCTCGGCCGCGGCCCCGAACAGGTCGTCAGCCACGCCGCCACCTGGTCTCGGACATGGTCAGCAGGGTACCGGCCTCCGGGACCCCGCCCGGTGGCCGGTTGTGGCCCGACACCGCTCCCCCGCGCAGATCAGACGGCGGCGGCGTCGATGCCGGCCTCCTTGCGCTGGCCGGCGGTGATGGGCGCCGGTGCGCCGGTGAGCGGGTCCATGCCACCGCCGGTCTTGGGGAAGGCGATGACCTCGCGGATCGACGGGGTGCCGGCCAGCAGCGCACAGATGCGGTCCCAGCCGAAGGCGATCCCGCCGTGGGGCGGTGCGCCGTAGCGGAACGCCTCGAGCAGGAACCCGAACTTCTCCTCGGCGTCGGCCTCGGACAGGCCCATCACCTCGAAGACGCGGGTCTGGACGTCGCGCTGGTGGATGCGGATCGAGCCTCCACCGATCTCGTTGCCGTTGCACACGAGGTCGTAGGCGCACGCCAGCGCGGCGCCCGGGTCGGTGTCGAAGGTGTCGACGCATTCGGCCTTGGGCGCCGAGAAGGCGTGGTGCACGGCGGTCCACGCCCCCGCCCCCACGGCCACGTCGTCGGTCTCGGAGGTGGGCTCGAACAGCGGGGCGTCGACCACCCAGGTGAACGCCCAGGCGCCGTCGTCGATCAGCTCGCACCGGCGCCCGATCTCCGCCCTCGCCGCACCCAGCAGCGCGAGCGTGGATCGGACCGGTCCGGCCCCGAAGAAGATGCAGTCGCCCGGCTCGGCGCCCACGTGGGCGGCCAGGCCCGCCCGTTCCTGCTCGGTGAGGTTCTTGGCCACCGGGCCGCCCAGCTCGCCGTCGTCGCCCACGAGGACGTAGGCCAGGCCCTTGGCGCCACGCGCCTTGGCCCAGTCCTGCCAGCCGTCGAGCTGCTTGCGGGTCTGGGATGCGCCGTCGGGCATCACCACCGCCCCGACGTGGGGCGCCTGGAACACCCGGAAGGTGGTGTCGGAGAAGTAGGCGGTGCAGTCCACCAGCTCCACCGCGAACCGGAGATCGGGCTTGTCGGAGCCGTAGCGGCGCATGGCCTCGGCATAGGTGATGCGGTCGATCGGCAGGACGATGTCGTGACCGACCAGGCGCCACAGCGCGGCGACGATGC
>CAZIVZ010000571.1:0-2095 GCA_964542495.1 uncultured Aquihabitans sp. | reverse complement strand
CGTCCCGGTCGGCGGCATCGAGGGCGGCGTGCAGCCGATCGATGAGGGCCACGAGGTCGTCGCGCCCGCTCTGGGCCCCGATCCACCCGTCGGCCAGGCGGGCAGCACGCGCCAGCGCGGCGTCGCTGTGACCGCCGACGAAGATGGGGACCGGCTCGGTGGGCGACGGCTCCATGCGCAGGCGGTCGAAGTCGTAGTACGGGCCGTGGTGCTCCACCCAGCCGCCGGCCAGCAGGGCCCGGATGACCTCGATCTGCTCGTCGAGCCGGGCGCCACGGGTGGCCTTGTCCTGGCTCAGCCAGCGGAACTCCTCGGGCAGGTAGCTCAGGCCGACGCCCAGCCCGACGCGGCCGGGGAACATCGCCGCCATCGAGCCCACCGCCTTGGCGATGAGCAGGGGCTCGCGCAGGGGTGCCTTCAACACGTTGGTGAAGAAGTGGAGCCGTTCGGTGGCGGCGGCCATGGCCGGCATGGCCACGAAGGGGTCGACGAAGGGGGTGTCGGCCGGCCAGAACCGCTCGCCGTCGTCGGTGAAGGGGTAGGGCGCGGAGACCGACTCCGGGTAGAAGACCGAATCCGGCAGGGCCACGGCGTCCCAGCCGGCCTCGTCGGCCAGGCGGGCGAGCGGCAGGATCCGCTCGGGCGCGCACATGGCCAGGGCGAGGGTGAACTTCACCGCGCCGCTCAGTCGAGGTCGTCGTCGGCCACGGGATCGGCTGGTCGGTCGCGATCGAGCATCGGCTCGTCGCCCTCCTCCACCACCTCGACGGCCAGGTCCTCGTCGGCGACCACGTCGGTGGGCACTGGGGCACCGGTCTCCACCAGGCGCTCCTCGTCGGGATCGATGGCGTCGCTGATGTCGCTCATGGGGGCCTCCGGGCGGGGTGGGTCGGGGTGGAGCCGCTCGTTGGCGCACGCTACCGGGGACGCCGAGTCGGACCGAACACGGAGAGGACGCTGAGGATGATCTGAGGTTCCGGTGGTCTCCTGAGGCTCCCCCAACCAAGGAGACCCCTCCATGACCACCAACCCCCTCAAGTTCATCGCCGCCTCCGCCCTGGTGGCGGGCATGGCGTTCGGCGGTGCCCAGCTGGCGTCGGCCCAGACCGACTCCTCCACCACCACCGAGACCCCGTCCACCACCCAGACGCCGTCGACCACGGAGACCCCGTCCACCGACGGCACCGCCCCCGAGGGCACCGCCCCCGAGAACTGCCACGACAAGGACGGGGCCGACACCGGCGGCACCGCCAACGACACCAGCACCCAGGGCACCGCCGAGACCACGGCGCTCTGACCCGGTTCACCTCCTTCCCTCCCCCACCGCCCGCGGGCCCGGAACCCCCACCTCCGGGCCCGCGGGTGCCCCTGCCCCCTTCGCCCCGCGTTGCCGCTTCCACCAGGAGACCCTTCGTGACCAACACCACCGACCCCCAGACCGGCTCCGACCGGCACGCCTCGCCCGAGGAGGTGCTCGAGCTCGCCCTGTTCGAGGCCAAGCGCATCCTCGTGGGTCAGGACCGCATGCTGGAGCGCCTCTTCGTGTGCGCGGTGGCTCGCGGCCACTGCCTGCTCGAGGGCGCCCCCGGCCTGGCCAAGACGCTCGCCGCCGAGACCATGGCCCGGGTGCTCGACGGCTCGTTCAAGCGCATCCAGTTCACCCCCGACCTCATGCCGGCGGACCTGGTGGGCACCCGGGTGTACCGGGCGTCGCACGAGAGCTTCGACGTGGAGCTCGGCCCCGTGTTCGCCAACGTGGTCCTGGCCGACGAGGTGAACCGCGCCCCGGCCAAGGTCCAGTCCGCCCTGCTCGAGGTGATGGCCGAGGGCCACGTTTCCATCGGCGGCACCACCTACGCCGTACCCGATCCGTTCCTCGTCCTCGCCACCCAGAACCCCCTCGAGCACGAGGGCGTGTACCCGCTGCCCGAGGCCCAGCGCGACCGCTTCCTCATGAAGGTGCTGGTCGACTACCCGAACGCCCGGGAGGAGGCCGAGATCGCCCGCCGCATGGGCACCCACCGTCCGGTGGCCCGTCGGGTCCTCGACGAGGACATGCTCCTGCGCCTCCAGGAGGCGGCCGACGACGTGTTCG
>CAZIVZ010000570.1:0-2096 GCA_964542495.1 uncultured Aquihabitans sp. | reverse complement strand
GGCGAGCAGCAGCGCGTGTCGATCGCCCGCGCCTTCGTCAACCGGCCGCTGATCCTCCTGGCCGACGAGCCCACCGGCAACCTCGATCCGGCCACCTCGGTGGGCATCATGCGCTTGTTGGATCGCATCAACCGCACGGGCACCACCGTGGTGATGGCCACCCACGACCGCAGCATCGTCGACACCATGCGCCGCCGCGTGATCGAGCTCGACCGCGGATCGATCATCCGCGACCAGGCCCGCGGCGTCTACGAGTAGGTCAGGCAGCTCACCATGGCCATCAACGGCAACTACGTCTTCCGCGAGACCACCGCCAACCTCACCCGCAACATCACCCTCACGGTTGCGTCGGTGCTCACGGTGTTCGTGTCGCTCGCCATCCTCGGCTCCACCGTCCTGGTCCGCCAGGGCGCCCAGAACGCCACCCGGCAGTTCGAGGGCGGGGTGGAGTTCATCGTCTACGTCGACGCCGACATCACTCCGGCCGAGCTGGCCGCGGTGAAGGCCTCGCTCGAGGACAACCCGGGCGTGCTCCGGGCGCCCTACGTCGACGCCGAGGCCACCTACAAGGAGTTCCGGCGCCTGTTCAAGGGCCAGGAGACCATGCTCGAGAACGTCCGCAAGGGAGATCTCCCCACCAGCTTCCGGGTGGAGCCCAAGGACAAGAGCGTCGAGAGCGTGCAGGAGCTGGTGGCCTACTACGAGGATCGGCCGAACGTGTACTACGTGTCGGCGGCCACCGAGGTCATCCGCGAGATGAAGGCCATCACCACGTTCTTCAACAACGGCCTGAGCGTGTTCGCGGTGTTCTTGCTGGTGGCGTCGGCCCTGCTGATCCTGAACACGATCCGCACCGCCATGTTCGCCCGGCGGCGAGAGATCGAGGTCATGAAGCTGGTGGGCGCCACCAACTGGTTCATCCGGGTCCCGTTCATGCTCGAGGGTCTGATCCAGGGCCTCATCGGCGGTGTGCTGGCGGTGGGGTTCGTGTTCCTGGCCAAGGGATGGCTCGACGACCTGCTCAACCGGTCCAAGGGACTGAACCTGCTGCAGAACTTCTCCATCGAGCCCGGCGACGTCCGGCTGGCCTGCCTGGTGGTGGTGGGGGTGGCGATCACGCTGAGCGTGGTGAGCTCCGCCCTCGCCACCCGCCGCTTCCTCGACGTCTGAGGCGGCGCCGTCTGACCGCCGCTCAGCGGAGGGTGACGGGGAGCTCGTCGTAGCCGCGCAGCACCAGACGGTTGTTGTGGGTGGGCGCGCCGGCGGCGGCGATCCCGGGGAACCGGCGCACGAGTCGGCCGATGACCTCCTGGCCTTCGAGCCGGGCCAGGGCGGCGCCCAGGCAGTGGTGCACGCCGCTGCCGAACGAGACGTGCTCGCGGGCGTCGGCCCGACCGAGGTCCAGCTCGGCGGCGGTTGGGCCGAACTTGCGCGGGTCTCGGTTGGCGGCGCCCAGGCAGGTCATCACGAACTCCCCGGGTGCCACGACGTGGTCGGCGACCTCGATGGGCTCGAGGGCGATTCGCCGCGAGAACTGGACCGGGCTGTCGTAGCGCAGCAGCTCCTCCACCGCGTTGACGTCGAGGGCCGGGTCGGCCACGAGGCGGGCGAGCTGGTCGGGGTGCTCGAGCAGGGCGTGGGTGCCGTTGCCGATGAGGTTCACGGTGGTCTCGTGGCCGGCGAGGAAGAGCAGGACCACGTTCTCCACCAGCTCGGCATCCGACAGCGTGTCGCCGTCGTCCTCGGCGGCGATGAGCGCGGACAGGAGGTCTCCCTCGTGGCCGCGGGCCCGCTTCCACGCGATGGCCTCGTTGACCACGCCCCACATGTTGTCGGACGCCGCGAAGATCGCCTCGGCGTTCTGGAACGCGAGGATCGGGTCGAGGAACTGCGTGACCAGGTGCGACCACGTGCGCAGCTGGTCCCGGTCGCCCTCGGGCATGCCCAGCATCTCGGAGATCACCGCGAAGGGGAGTGGGAACGCCAGCTCGGAGATGAGGTCCACCGGCCCCTCGCGGGTGGCGAGGTCGTCGAGGATCTCGTCGACCATCTCCGCGGTGCGGGCGCGGACCTGCTCCACGGCCCGGGGGGTGAAG
>CAZIVZ010000569.1:0-2101 GCA_964542495.1 uncultured Aquihabitans sp. | reverse complement strand
CCCGTCGACCTTGTCCTTGGCCAGCTCCTGGGCGATCTTGGTCGTGCCGATGTTCGACGACGTCACGAGGATGTCGGTGGGCGACCAGGTGGTGGTGGGGTGCGGGTCGTGGTCGGAGAACCAGTGGTCGCCCACGAGGAGCTGGTACGGGACCGCGATCGGGGTGTCGGGGTCGACCAGCCCCTCCTCCATGGCGCCGGCCACGGTGATCATCTTGTTGACCGAGCCGGGCTCGAAGACCGTGCTGACCGGCCGGTTGTCGCCGGTGTTGGTGACCTTGCCGTCCTCGTCGGCCGCCACGCTCGCCATGGCCAGGACCTCGCCGGTGCTGGGCCGGGTGATGATCGCCATGCCCTGCTTGGCGCCGGTGGCCTCCACCTGGTCGGTCAGGGCCGCCTCGGTGGCGAACTGCAGCGACTGGTCGAGCGTGAGGTAGAGGTCGGTGCCCGGCTTGGCCGGGTCGAGCTTCGCCGGGGTGTCGGCGATGGTGTTGCCCCACCGGTCCTTCTCGAAGGTCAGACGGCCGGGGGTGCCCTCCAACTGACGCTCGTAGGCGCGCTCCACCCCCGTCCGTCCCTGACCGCCGTCGGCACCACGGGTGCCGTCGGCGTACGCGCTGCCCACCACGGCGCGGGCGAGCCCGCCGCTCGGGTTCTGGCGCACGAACTGGTCCTCGAAGGTGATCCCGGCGAGCTTCAGGTGCTTGACCTTGGCCACCACGGTGTCCGACACCAGCGGCGCCAGCACCTGGTAGTGGGTGTCGTCGGCCTGGAGCTTGGCCGCCAGCTCGTCGACGTCGACACGGAGGATCGGGGCCAACTTGCGTGCGGTGCGCACCGGGTGGCCCACCACCGTCGGATCGGCCACCACGTTGGCACGAGCCACCGACAGGGCGAACGCCTGACCGCTGCGGTCGTAGATGGTGCCGCGCCCGGCGGGGATGGCGCGGTAGGCGTTGCGGTTCTCGGCCCCGTAGGCGAGGTAGCCGGACCGGCCCACCACCTGGGTGTCCACCAGGCGAGCGGAGATGGCGGCCACCAAGGCCACGCAGACCGCCACGAACACCTGGAGGCGGCGGCGGGTGCGGCGGCGCGCCTCGGCCCCGTCGAGAGGCAGGGGCCGGGCCCGGCGAGCGCGGGGCGGGCGGGGGGCGGGTGCCGGACGGGGGGCGCGGGTGGGTCGCGCCGGGCGCGAGGGGGGCCCGCCCGGGCGGGGGCCCCGGGCGGGCGACGGCCGGGCGGCGGGGGACGCTGCTCGGGCCGTGGGGGTGGTGGCGGCGCGGCGCGGGGGCGCCAGCGTGGTGGTCGACCGCGAAGCCCGAGGTCGGGCGAAGAAGTCGTCGAGGTCGTCGAACTCGCCGCCGCGGGTCATCGGTCGGTGGCCCCCTCGGGATCGGTGCCGGCGGCGAGCTCGTCGACCGGAGCGGACGAGTCGGCGTCGTCGGGGACGGAGGTGGGCGGGGCGTCGGGGCCCGTGACCACGGGAGCGGTCCCGGCGGCCGGGCTCACCCAGTTCTGCTCGTCGGCCGGCACCATGCCGAGCCGGGCCGCCTCCCGCGTGATGCGGGCGGGCGACTGGTCGTTGGCCAGGCGCACCCGTTCCTTCTGGAGCAGCTGCTGCCCGGCGCGGACCTGGCGGCCGACGTCGTCGAGGTGCACCTGGCCCTTCACCACCATCGAGTGCGACGCGGCGGCCACGAACAGGGCGGTGAACACCACCGTGGCGGCGAGGATCACCCAGATGCCGGTGCGGGCGGCGCGGGTGGGAGGGCCCACCACCCGGAGGTCCGGACGGGGGCGCTCCGCCACGGGTCGGCGCCGGGGCGTGGGACGTGGGGCGCGGGCGGGACTGGTCATCGGTGGTCCTCGGCTCGGGGGACGGGCAGCTTCTCGACGGCCCGCAGGCGGGCGCTGGCGGCACGGGGGTTGGCGGCGACCTCGGCGGCCGACGGCGTCCAGCCGCCCCGCTTGAGCAGGCGCGCCTCGGGGACGGCGCCGCAGCCGCACGGGAGGCCGGGCGGGCAGGTGCACCCGCCGTCGTCGGCCCGGCGGAAGCGGGCCTTGACGATGCGGTCCTCGCCCGAGTGGAACGAGATGGCGAG
>CAZIVZ010000568.1:0-2102 GCA_964542495.1 uncultured Aquihabitans sp. | reverse complement strand
GACCTCGGCGTGCCACTCGTGGGCGTCGGCCTCTTCTACCGCCACGGCTACTTCCGCCAGCGCCTGTCGGTCGACGGTTGGCAGCAGGAGCGCTTCCCCGACCAGGACCCGTGGGCCATGGCGGTGTCGCCGTGCGACGACATCCGCGTCCGGGTGGAGCTCGCCGGCACCCCGCTCGAAGCACGGGTGTGGCGCGCCGACGTCGGCCGCGTGCCCCTCTACCTGCTCGACACCGACGTCGAGGAGAACCCGCCCGAGCTGCGCGGCGTCACCGACCGGCTCTACGGCGGCGACGTCGAGCATCGCCTCCGCCAGGAGCTCCTGCTCGGCATCGGCGGGGTCCGGGCCCTCGAGGCGCTGAGCGTCGACGCGCAGGTGTTCCACACCAACGAGGGCCACGCCGGCTTCCTCGGGCTCGAGCGGATGCGTCGCGCCATCGTCGACGACGGCCTCACGTTTCCCGAGGCCGTCGAAGCCACCCGCGCCGCGTCGATCTTCACCACCCACACCCCCGTGCCGGCGGGCATCGACCGCTTCCCGAGGGACCTGATCGAGGCCTACTTCGGCGGCTGGGCTGCCGAGTGCGGCATCACCGTCGACGACCTCATGGCCCTCGGTCACCGTCCCGGCGACGAGCCCGAGGAGCGGTTCAACATGGCGGTGATGGGCCTGCGCCTCGCCGGTCGGTCCAACGCCGTGTCCAAGCTGCACGGCGAGGTGAGCCGCTCGATGTTCGCCGACCTCTGGCCCGACCTCCCCCACGACGACGTGCCCATCGGCTCGGTGACCAACGGGGTCCATGCCGGCACCTGGGTGTCCGCGGACATGACCGACCTGCTGTCGCGCCACGTCCTGCCCGCCTGGGACGAAGCCGACGCCGAGAGCTGGAAGCGGATCTGGAAGACGCCCGACGACGAGCTCGGGCGCGTGAAGGACCAGGCGCGTTCGCGGCTCGTGTCGTTCGTCCGGGCCCGCATGCGCCAGCGGGCGATGGAGTCGGGGCGCTCAGCCGCCGAGGCGGGATGGGCCGACGACCTCCTCGACCCCGCCGCGCTCACCATCGGCTTCGCCCGCCGCTTCGCCACCTACAAGCGCGCCAACCTCTTGCTGGCCCAGGCCGAACGGCTCCAGCGACTCCTGCTGGACGAGCAACGGCCCGTCCAGTTCGTGTTCGCCGGCAAGGCCCACCCCGCCGACGACGAGGGCAAGGAGATGATCCGGCAGGTGGTGGCCTACGCCACCGAGCTCGGGGTGCGCCACCGGTTCGTGTTCCTCGACGACTACGACATCGCCGTCGCCCGCAGCCTCTACCAGGGTGCCGACGTGTGGCTCAACACCCCGCGCCGACCCCACGAGGCGTGCGGGACCAGCGGCGAGAAGGCCGCGCTGAACGGCACGCTCAACTGCTCGATCCTCGACGGCTGGTGGGACGAGCGCTACGACGGGGAGAACGGTTGGGCCATCGCGTCGGCCGAGGACGTCGAGGACCTCGAGATCCGCGACCGCATGGAGGCCGACAGCCTGTTCGACCTGCTCGAGCACCAGATCGTCCCGCTCTTCCACGACCGCCACGGCTGGCTGCGTCGGGTCAAGGCCAACCTGGCCTCCCTGGGGCCGGAGGTCGTCGCCTCACGCATGGTCCGCGACTACGTCACTGAGCTCTACGAGCCCACCGCCGCCTCGGCCGACGCCCTCCGCAGCGACGACCACGCCCGAGCGCGTGCGCTCGCGGCCTGGAAGGGCCACGTGCTCGCCGGTTGGGACGGGGTGAAGGTCGGCGCGATCGATGCCCAGGAGGACGTCGCCGACCTCGGCTCCACCCGTGACGTGGCGGTGGCCGTCGCGCTCGGCTCGCTCGCCCCGGCCGACGTCTCGGTCCAACTGGTGCACGGACGGGTGGCCCAGCACGGTGAGCTCGAGGATCCCGAGGTCACCACCTTGTCCGCCCCCGATCACCACGACGGCCCCACCGCGACCTACCGCGGCACGATCTCGTGCGACGTCCCCGGCCGCTACCGGTTCGCCGTCCGCGTCGTCCCGTCCCACCCCCATCTCCCCCCCCCCCCCCACCCCCGCCCGCCCCCCCCCCCCCCCCCCCCCCC
>CAZIVZ010000567.1:0-2140 GCA_964542495.1 uncultured Aquihabitans sp. | reverse complement strand
GGAGCTGCAGGACATCATCGCCATCCTCGGCCTCGACGAGCTCTCCGAGGAGGACAAGATCACCGTGGCCCGGGCCCGCAAGGTGCAGCGCTTCTTGTCGCAGCCCATGTACGTGGCCCAGACCTTCACCGGCCTCGAGGGCATCACCACCCCCGTGGAGGAGACGGTCGACTCGTTCGAGGCGCTCGTCAACGGCGACCTCGACGACCTGCCCGAGCAGGCGTTCCTCAACGTCGGTGGCGCCGAGAGCGCCCGGGCCAAGGCCGCCGAGCTCCGCAAGTCGGCGGGGGAGTGACCCGGTCATGAGCCTGCAGGTGCAGGTGGTCTCCCCCGAGCGGATCCTGTGGTCCGGCGACGCCGCCATGGTCACGGCCCGGACCGTCGAGGGTGGAGACATCACCTTCCTCACCGGCCACGCCCCCTTCGTGGGCGCGCTGGAGACCGGCAAGGTCACCATCCGGCCCCAGGACGGCGCTGACGTGTTCTTCGCCGTCCACGGCGGCTTCGTGGAGGTGTCGGGCGACCAGGTGTCGCTGCTGACCGACGTGGCCGAACCGGCCGACGGCATCGACATCGACCGGGCCACCGAGGCCCGGCGTGCCGCCAAGGAAGCCCTCCTGCAGCACCCCGACGACAGCGAGGCCGTGGCCGCGCTGCGCCGGGCCGAGCTGCGCCTCGAGATCGCCGGCGTCGTCCCCGCCTGACCCGCGTCGTCCGGTCGCGGCCGGTGACAACGTGCGCGCCTGCGGGTAGCGTCGCGCCCGGGCACACGACTGGGGAGGTGGGATCGTGGCGGTCGAGACCTCGCACAAGCGGTCACCGTGGACGTGGCGGGTCACCTCCACGGTGGAGGCACCCACGGTGGTGGAGCACATGCGGCCGCCGCCGGTCGACCGACCCGAGCCCCGCTACAGCCACTTCGGCCGCTCGCCGCTGCCGGCCATGGCCGTCGCCGCCGGTGCATCCCTCGGGGCCCTCGCCGCGTTCCGGTGGATGCAGGACGGTGCCACCACCGGTGACGACGCACCGGCGGTGAGGGTGGTGCGGACGTTCTGGACCGTGCTCGCCCAGGGGGAGGACGTCGTGCCCGGCTCCCACGGCGGACGGGGGTGGGTGGCCATGGCCGTGGCCGTGGTGGCAGCAGGTGCCGTGCTGGCGTGGATCCACCAGGTCGGCCAGAACTCCCGGCACGAGGCAGAGCAGTTCGGGGCGCTCTTCGCGCTGGTGGCGCTGCCGCAGTGGTTCTGGTGGCCGTTGGTCCTGCCCGACCCGGCGGTCGACCGCAGCGACACCCTGCTGCGCTACAGCTTCACGCTCCTGTTCATGCTGATCCAGGTGGGCGTGGCCCGCTCGGTGTTCGTCAACCGGCTCTGGAAGGCCGGCCGCCTCCCGTGGGACGACCTGACCGCTCTCCTCTGGGTGCCGATGCTCGCCGCCTACGGCTGGCTGCTCGGGGCCTGGTGCTTCACCCTCGTCGAGATCGGCGACGACGGCCGGGGCACGTCGGCGTGGCGGCCCACCGAGCGCGCCGAGGACGTCGCCCTCTGGACGGGCCGGCTCAGCTACGTGGGGATCGCGCTGCTGCTGGTGGTGGTGTCGGTGCGTCAGCACCTCGGGCTCCGCGAGGACCGCCGCGCCGACGCCGCCTTCCACGAGGAGCTGGCCGCGGAGCAACGCCGCCTCCACGCCGGCGTGCCCGGCGGCGACCTGCCCCAGGCCTGACAGAAGCTCAGCCGAAGTCGATGGAGGAGAACTCCTTGAGCTTCTCCAGACGGTGACGGGCGTTCACGAGGCGAACCGTGCCGGACTGCGAGCGCATCACCAGCGACTGTGTGGAGGCGCCGCGAGAGTCGTAGTGGACGCCCTTGAGCAGCTCGCCGTCGGTGATGCCGGTGGCGGCGAAGAAGCAGTTGTCGCTGTTGACGAGGTCGTCCTGGGTGAGGACCTTCTCGAGGTCGTAGCCCTGCTCGAGGGCGGCGGCCCGCTCGGCGTCGTCGCGGGGGTAGAGGATGCCCTGGAGCTCGCCGTCCATGGCCTTGAGGGCGGCGGCGGTGATCACGCCCTCGGGGGTGCCGCCGATGCCGAAGAGGATGTCGGCGCCGGAGTCGGGCCAGGCGGTGGAGATGCCGCCGGCCACGTC
>CAZIVZ010000566.1:0-2142 GCA_964542495.1 uncultured Aquihabitans sp. | reverse complement strand
TGGTTCATCATCTCGAACACCTTCGGGATCCTCGTGGCGCAGCGCACGCGCGAGCTGGCGCTCCTGCGAGCCATCGGCGCCACCCGCCGGCAGGTGCTGCTGTCGGTGCTGCTCGAGGCGGGCATCATCGGGATCTTCTCCGGGTTGGTCGGCTTCCTCGCCGGCGTCGGCCTGGCCACCGTGGCCTTCTCGCTCCTGCGCTCGTTCGGGCTCGACCTGCCCGGCGCCAACCTGATCGTGGAGCCCAGCTACGCGCTCATCACGGTCAGCGTGGGCCTGCTCATCACGGCCATCGCCGCCGTCGGCCCGGCCGTGCGCGCCACCCGGGTTCCCCCCATCGCCGCGCTCCGTGACGTCGCCGTCGACACCTCCGGTCGATCACGCGTCCGGGCCGCTCTGGCGGTGGTGCTGCTCGCTCTCGGGGCGTTCCTGATCTCCCCCGCCTTCGGCCCCGAGCCCGCCAGCGACCAGATCAAGACCGTGGGTGCCGGACTGGGCGTGCTGCTCCTCGCCGTGCTCGTGGCCGGGCCGGTGATGGCCCGACCTCTGGCCCGGGTGGTCGGTGCAGGCCTGCCAGCCCTCAAGGGCATCACCGGGCGCCTGTCGCGCGAGAACGCCATGCGCAGCCCCCGCCGCACGGCATCCACCGCCTCCGCCCTCATCATCGGCGTCGCCCTGGTCAGCTTCATCAGCATCTTCGCCTCGTCGGCCAAGGCGTCGATCAACGCCGCGATCGGCACCGGCTTCGAGGGCGACTACATCATCCAGCCGGCCAACCGGTTCAGCTTCTCGGGCGCGCCCCCGTCGCTGGCCGCCGACATCGCGAAGGTCGACGGCGTCCGCGCCGTGACCGCCCTCACCTTCACCGAGGGCCAGGTCACGGTGAGCCCCGAGCGCCAGATCGGCGCGTTCGTCGGCGGCATCGACCCCACGACCACGCCGGGCATCTTCCGCTTCAAGATGAGCCAGGGCCAGGTCGCCGACCTCGCGCCGGGCGGCATCCTGGTGGACAAGGCGGTGGCCAAGGACGAGGGCGTCGAGATCGGCGACACCCTGTCCGTCCTCTCGGGCACCGGTCGCACCGCCTCGTTCACGGTGGCCGGCATCAGCGACGACCCCGCCATCCTCGGCCAGTGGACCATCGACCGCGCCGACACGGCCAAGCTCACCGCCGAGCCGACCGACTTCCTGCTCGGCATCAGCCTCGACCCCGGCATCACCCCCGACGACATCCGCTCCGAGCTGCGGGCCGCGGTGAAGCCGTTCCCGAACATGAAGCTGCAGGACCGCGAGCAGTACACGAGCTCGATCGTGGGGACGATCACCGCCCTGTTGAACGTGATCTACGCCCTGCTCGCGGTCTCGATCGTCATCGCCCTCATCGGCATCGCCAACACGCTCTCGCTGTCGATCCACGAGCGCACCCGTGAGCTCGGCCTGCTGCGGGCCATGGGCATGACCCGTTCCCAGCTCCGCTCATCGGTGCGCTGGGAGGCGGTGATCGTGGCCCTGATGGGCACGGCCATCGGCATCGGTCTGGGCCTGGCGCTCAGCTACACGATGGTGAAGGTCCTGGTGAGCCAGGGCGTGAACGAGTTCGCCGTCGACGGGCCGTTCCTCGTGTTCGTCGTCCTGGGCGGCGCCGCGCTCGGCGTTCTGGCGTCGGTGAGGCCGGCCTGGAAGGCCTCGAACCTCAACGTGCTCGACGCCATCGCCACCGAGTAGCTCCAGGTGCGCTTGCCGCTACTCGTCGGCGAGGGCGTAGAACTTGCCGCCCCGGGCCCCCACGAAGATGCGACCCTGGAACACCGCGGGGGTGCTCTCGACGCAGCCCTCGAGGTCGACGGACCACAGCTCGGGTGGCTCGGTCCGGGGCTTCGAGAAGTCGAACCCGTGGAGGACCCCCGCGCAGTCGCCCTGCACCCACACCTCGTCGACGATCACCGGTGACGACCACGTGGGCCCGGGGAGCTGCTTCTCCCAGAGGATCTCCCCGGTCTTCTGGTCCACCCCCACGATCCGACCGCCGTCGGTGGGCGCCACCACCACACCGGCCGAGATGGCCGGTGTGGCCCAGATGCCGTTGGGGTCGGCCACCGACCACACGATGGGATCGTCGGGCTTGCGGGGGTCGAGCTTCAC
>CAZIVZ010000565.1:0-2155 GCA_964542495.1 uncultured Aquihabitans sp. | reverse complement strand
ACGATCTCGTCGAGCTCGACGATCGTGTCCTTGTAGGGGTGCTTGGCGGGGGAGATCCCGAGGAACCGTTCGTGGGGGTAGTTGTCGAAGTGGGCGCCGCGCGTGTTGTGGTAGAGGAACCACGGCTGGTCGCCCTCGGCCATGCGGGAGATGAAGGCCTCGGAGTAGGCGCACCACCGCTGGTCGAGCTCGGAGAGCACCGGGATCGTGACCTCCTCCACGTTCTCCAGCTCACCGCCGCGGGCGGCGTGCACGAAGCAGGTGTTGAACGGCTGGTTCTCCACCCAGTCGGTGCGCGCCCGGTTGTAGACGATCTCGGGGAAGAAGTACGGGTCGCGCCACTCGGTGTACATGTCCGAGACCGAGAGGAAGCCGTAGAAGTCGTCGAAGCCCACGTGCTGGGGCTGCGACTCGGCGTTCTCGCCCAGGTGCCACTTGCCCACGGCCTGGGTGACGTAGCCCCGCCCCGAGAGGAGCTCGGCCAGCGTGACCTCGCCCTGGAGGCCGCCGCGCTCGCCGTACATGGGCGGGCGCTGCAGGCCGTGTCGCATGGGGAGCCGTCCGGTGAGCAAGGTGGCGCGCGACGGGGTGCAGGACGGTTCGGAGTAGGCCGACGTGAGCCGCAGGCCGCGGGCGGCGAGGGCGTCGATGTGCGGCGTGGGCGCGCCGACGGCCACCCCGCCGCCGTAGCACCCGAAGTCGCCCCAGCCCACGTCGTCCATGAGGATCACCACGATGTTGGGCGACCTGCCCCCGTGGCGGTCGGTCCACCCGGCGAGGCGGGCGGCGGCCACCGAGCGGTCGGCCTCGTGCACGAAGCGGGGCTCGCGGTGCGCGGCGAGCGGGGTGGTCGGGCTGGCGATCGGGTCGAAGTCCACGTGGTCCCCCTGAGGTCGGTCGGCCAACTGTAGGGACGCGGTCGACGGGGTGGGTCCGGAACCCCGCAAACCGGCGAGGGGTTGGCGCTCGGCCCTGCGAGACTGTGGGCACCATGTGGTTCCGCCTCTCCAAGCACCACGGCCTGGGCAACGACTTCCTCGTCCTGCTGACCGACGACCCCGCGCTCGGCGCCGACCGGGAGGCGTGGAGCGAGCGCGCCGTCGAGTGGTGCAAACGCCCGTACGGCCTGGGGGCCGACGGCCTGCTGGTCGGCCTCCACGACCCGGTCGATCGCGGGGTGGACCTGGTGATGACCCTGGTGAACGCCGACGGTTCGCTGGCGGAGATGAGCGGCAACGGCATCCGGTGCCTGGCCCAGGCCGAGGCCGCCCGCCGTCAGGTGCCCGAGGTGCTCCTGACCATCGACACCGACGGGGGCCGGCGTTCGGTGCACGTGCGTCCCGACCCCCACGGCCACCGCCACACCGTGTCGGCGAGCGTCGACATGGGACCGGTGCGGCCCGGCCCGGAGCCGTCGTCCGAGCTCCACGTCCCCGCCGAGGTCCTCGTGCGCGCCGGTGGCGAGCACGCCCTGGGGCTCGACCCGATCGATACGGCCACGTTCGACGTGGGCAACCCGCATCTGGTGGTGCTGGTGCCCGACGCCGGCAAGGTCGACGTGGCCCGAGCCGGTGAGCTCCACCAGGCCTGCTACGAGCGGGGGATCAACGTGCACCATGTGTCGCCCACACCGGGCGAGGACGATGCCATCACCATGTACCCCTGGGAGCGCGGCGTGGGCGTGACCGGGGCGTGCGGCACGGGGGCCACCGTGGTGGCCCACGCTGCCAACCGCTGGGGGATCGTCGGCGAGCGCGCCACCATCCACATGCCCGGCGGCGACGCGGTGGTGGAGGTGGGTGCCTCCATGACCCTCCACGGCCCGAGCACGTTCGTCGCCAACGTGGAGATCCCCCGATGACCCCCGTCGACCCGCCCGAGCCCGTCGACGAGGAGGCGAGCCACCGCGGCGCGTTCGGCGACTACGGCGGCGGCACCGACGCACTCATCGACCGCACCTTCCGCGAGCGCATCATCATCGTGGGGGTGACGCTCGCCGGCGGCGACGTGGAGCAGACCGAGTTCGACCTCGACGAGCTGGCGCTGTTGGTGGACACCGCCGGGGCCGACGTGGTGGGCCGGGTCCGGCAGCGGCGCGTGGCCCCCGACCCCGACACCTACCTGGGCAAGGGCAAGGCCGACGAGCTCAAGGAGC
>CAZIVZ010000564.1:0-2165 GCA_964542495.1 uncultured Aquihabitans sp. | reverse complement strand
ACCTCCACGTCGACAACGCCCGCCGCATCCTCGGGGTGGCCGACGCCATCGCCACCCGCCAGGCCTGACGGGCGCTCGGGCGTGCGCTACCGCCGGATGCCCATCGAGGTCGAGTCGCCCGAGGAGCTCGGCTACGACACGATCGCCAACAACCTGTCCGAGAGCTCGGTGGCCGACCGCACGCTCGCCGACCTCGGCCTCGACCTCGACCTCGACCGCCTGGTGCTCTGCTACGGCGACCACCTGGGCGACCCGCTGCTGAGGGAGTCGGTGGCCGTCCAGGGCGCCGGCATCGAGCCTCGGCACGTGCTGGTCACCCCGGGCGCGGCCACCGCGCTGTTCTGCGTGGCCACGTCGCTGCTGGACCGCGGCGACCACGCCGTGGTGGTGCGCACCAACTACGCCACCAACCTCGAGACGCCGCGCGCCATCGGCGCCGACCTCGACGTGGTCGACCTGCGCCACGAGACCGGCTGGAAGCTCGACGTCGACGAGGTGGCGGCGGCCGTCCGACCCGGCACCACCCGGCTCATCAGCGTCACCTGTCCCCACAACCCAACCGGCACCATGCTGCCGGTGGCCGACCTCAAGCGGCTGGTGGGACTGGCCGAGCAGGCCGAGGCGGTGCTGCTGGTGGACGAGACCTACCGCGATCTCACCCACACCGGCGAGCGGATCCCGCTGGCGGCCACGCTCTCGCCCAACGTGGTGAGCGTGAGCTCGATGTCCAAGGCGTACGGCCTGCCGGGGATCCGCATCGGCTGGGCGATCACCACCGATCCCATGCTGGGCGAGACCCTGCTGGCGGCCAAGGAGCAGGTGGTGATCTGCGGGTCGACGATCGACGAGCACATCGCGGGCCGGGTCCTGGCCGACCGCAAGCGGGTGCTGGCGCCGATCATGGCCGACGTGCGCGAACGCCTCCACCTGGTGGAGCGTTGGATGGCCGCCCAGGACACCTTCGAGTGGGTACGCCCGAGCGGTGGCGTGGTGGGGTTGGTCCGGTTCCGCGACGAGGTGGAGGTCGACGAGGCCGCGTTCCACCACCGCCTGCTCGCCGACCACGGCACCTACGTGGGCCCGGGCCACTGGTTCGAGCTGTCCGACCGGTACTTCCGCCTCGGCTTCGGCTGGCCCACCCACGCCCAGCTCGCCGCCGGCCTCGACGCCCTGCTGCTCGCCGCAGCCGACGCCCGGCGGTAGGTTTCCGGCCGACCCGGGGAGGGCCCATGGACACCACCGCAGCGCGCGACCTCGATCGAGCGGGCCTCCGTCGCCTCGGCAAGGCCCAGCGGGCCGAGGCACCCCGTAGCGGCCTCGGCACGTGGAGGCCGGCCCCCGACCGACCCGACCCGGTGGAGGTGCTGCGGGCCGGGGCCGTCGACCGACTGCCCGCGATCGCTCCGATCCGCATCGGCCGCATGGTCACCGACCCGTTCGCGTTCCTGCGGGGGTCGGCCGAGGTGATGGCCAACGACATCGGGCCCCTGGTCACCAGCGGCATCCCCGTGCAGATCTGCGGCGACGCCCACCTGGTGAACTTCGGGCTGTTCGCCACCACCGAGCGCAACCTGGTCTTCGACCTCAACGACTTCGACGAGACCACGGTCGGCGCCTGGGAGTGGGACCTGCTCCGCCTGGCCGCCAGCCTGGTGGTCGCGGCACGGGTGCACGGCATGGGCGAGGACACCGGTGTGGCCGCGGCGCGCCGCGCGGCCGCCTCCTACCGGGAGCGCATGGCCGAACTGGCCGAGTTGTCGGCGCTGGAGCGGCGCTACCTGCGCATCGACGTCGACGAGGTGCTCGACGCGCTGCGCCGGGCCACCGGCACGGGGACCGACGTGGCCCGCGCCGAGAAGCAGGTGGCCAAGGCCCGGCGCAAGGACCGGTTCCACGCACTGGAGCGCTTCACCGAGGTGCGAGACGGCCAACGGGTGATCGTGGCCGACCCGCCGCTCGTGCAGCCCCTTCCGCCCGACGCCTTTCGCGACCAGCTGCTGGCCCTCTACGCCGGGTACCGGTCCACCCTGCCCAGCCACGTGGTCCGCCTGCTCGACGACCACCGGTTCGTGGACATCGCCCTCAAGGTGGTGGGCGTGGGCAGCGTCGGCACCCGTGCCCTCATGGTGCTGCTCGCCGGGCGGGCCGACCTCGACCCGCTGTTC
>CAZIVZ010000563.1:0-2167 GCA_964542495.1 uncultured Aquihabitans sp. | reverse complement strand
AGGCCAAGGCCAAGATGATGATGGCCCCGGACTGATCGTTTCGGAGTCGGGAGCTGAGCGTCTTAGGCGATGTCGCAGTAGAAGGCGTTCGAGCCATTGATCCCCCCCTTCTGGCAGCCGACGGGAGGCGCTCCCGGGGCGGTGCCCGTGGTGCCGTCGGGTCCCCGCGATCCGTTGGCGCCGGCGGGGGCGCTGAAGTAGATGGTGAAGAACCAGAAGATGGTGACGCTGGCGCTGCCGCCGATACCGCCGGCGCCGCCGTCGCCACCGGTCCCACCTGCACCGGGTGTGCCGTTGACGCCCGCCGGCGGAGTGGTGGGCGAGATGGCGGAGTTGATGCGGGCGATGCCGCCACCACGCTGGAACACGTTGAAGGCGATGCCGCCCTGGCCGGCCGCGCCGCCACCGCCGCCGTTGCCGCCGCTGCCGCCACCGCCACCGCCGCTGTTCTCGCCGATGAGGCTGTAGTTGGAGCCGCCCTTACCACCGACGCCGCCACGCCCACCGTCGCCACCGCGACCACCGTCGCCGCCGCGACCACCGCCCTGGGCGTAGACCTGCGTGTCCTCGAGGCGGACCATGGTGCCGCTGCCGTCGACGAGAAGGGCGATGGAGGCACCGCCGTACCCGCCGCCACCACCGCCGCCGCCACCGAGGCCGCCCTGGCCACCGGCCCCACCCGACGAACCGTCGCGCCAGGTGACGACGCAGTTGGTCGCGCTGGCGCCGCCGGCGCCGGAGCCGCCGTGGCCGTTCAGCCCGACCAGGCCCGCGCCCCCGGCGATCCCGACGTAGCTCAAGCCCGACGAGAACGGGGTGGACCCACCCGGCGTACCTGCGTTGCCGGTGTTGGGTTCGCTGGCACCACCCCGGCCGGGTGAGCCGACCCTGCCGTCGCAGAAGGCCTGCGTGCCGCCGGCACCGCCCTGCGCGGCGGGGACCCCGCCTCCGGGGCCGCCGTTCGCGCCGGGATCAGCAACGGCGAACCGCGCGTCGCCACCGCCACCGCCGTACCCGCCGATGCGAGCGCTGGCGCCCCCGTTGGGGATGCACTCGACGGGAGCCGCGTTGAACGGCGAGCCCTTCCAGGTGGTCACCCGGACCGCCGCAAGGTCCGCACCCACGACCGACGCCCGGCTGGCGCCCACTCCGGGCTTGCCGATGCACGCGTCGCCCTTGGGCTGGGCCTCGTTGCCGTTCGCGCCGTTGCGGGCGAGCGTGGAGAGGACCGAGGAGTTGTTCAGGAAGACCGTGGCCCCCCCGTCGACCACCAAGCCGAAGGTGCTGTTCCCGTTGTTGCCGGTCGGCGGCACGCCGGACTGGATGCCCATCTGGCGGAACTTCTGCATCTTCTTGCCGGTGATCCGATACCCGACCGCCGGGTTGACCGGCACGGCGGCCCCCTTGATCTGGGAGTTGATCGGGGTCTTGTTGCCCCGCAACCATCCGTTGGCGGCGTCGTGGTTGCCGGTGAGCGTGCGGAAGTCGGCGTAATCGGCGCCCGAGACGGTGACCGCCTCGATGTAGTCGCCCGAGGCCACCTGGATCTCGCCACGGTTCTGGGTCTTCGAGATCCGCAGGGCCCGGTCGATGGTGGCCACCGCGGTAGCCGGGGTGAGGCCGTCGTTGGCGTCGTTGCCGCCGATGGTCGCCGGCTTCACGAAGACGGAGTCCTCGGGGTACCAGTCGATCCAGAACGGGAAGCCGTTGGCACCGCCGTAGGCCTTCTCGGCCCCTCCACTGGTCAGCTTGGTGTAGACGCGGTACTCGCCGGCGGCGGCCATGGTCTCCCCGGGGCCGACCCGCAGGGGCAGCTTCCACACGTTGGAGCTGTAGGTGCCGTCGACGTAGGTCTGGGCGCTGGCGGTGAACGCACAGGTTCCCGAGCAGGCGAGCCACTTGCCGGAGACCTTCTGCTGCACGGCGAACCTGGCCTGGACCTGCGGCGGCCCGTCGAGGCCGCCCGGCAGGGTGATCTGGTCGGTGAAGCGCTGCTCCACGCCGCGGCTGGCGCCGGAGCCCGTGGTGTGCTCGTAGAGGATGCTGGGGCCGGTGTGGTTGCGGGTCTCGTAGGAGCTGTAGATCTTGCCGATCTCGAGCGGCACGCCGGCACCGAACACCCGGCGCTGGGCCACCACGCGGTACCGGTAGCGGCCGTCGACCTCGA
>CAZIVZ010000562.1:0-2168 GCA_964542495.1 uncultured Aquihabitans sp. | reverse complement strand
AGCATCACGACAAGCGCGACGCCACCATGGTCCAGGACTACGACGGCCGCTGGCGCTTCGCCGGATCGTGCGGGTCGCTGGTGGGTGCGGAGCTGTTCGAGATCTTCAAGGCGTTCTACGAGACCGAGACGTTGGCTGACTGGGAGCAGGCCCGCGCCGAGCACGGCGACGCCGCCACCGGTGAGCACCTGGCTCGCAGCGATGCGCAACGGCGCTTCGACGCCTGGCACGCCATCGCCAACAAAGCCGCCGGCGCCAAAGCCGCAGAACCGGGCGGGTCCCAGGTCGTCACCAACGTCGTGATCGACGAGGCCAGCTTCTCCGACCAGCTCCGCCGCTTCACCGACCCCCACCCCGACCCCGATGGTGATGGTGGCGAGCCGGCGGTGGAGCCGGAGCCGGGGACCCGGCTGCGCTGCGCCACCATCGACGGCCACCACGTCGACCCCACCGAAGCCGTCGCCGCCGCCCTCATCGGCCACGTGCGCCGCGTGGTCATCGACTCCGCCGGCACCGTGATCGACCTCGGACGACGCTCACGCGTGTTCACCGGACCCGCCCAGCTCGCCGTGCGACTCTCGAACACCGAGTGCTACTGGCCCGGCTGTCACGTACCGGTGTCGGACTGCCAGATCGACCACCTCAAACCCTGGGCAGCCCCCCATGAGGGCAGAACGTCCCCCGGAAACGGGGGACCCGCCTGCGGGCGCCACAACCGGTTCAAGCACCGACACGGCTACACCGCCTGGCGAGACCCCACCGGCCACTGGCACACCCTCAGACCCGACGGCACCGAACTCGAATAGACCCGTCGAGGGCCCATGCTCCGGCGCGGCCGATGCACCGGAGCGGCCGCGCCGCCTTGCCGTGGGTGCGGTCTCGTAGCCTCCGCAGATGCATCGCACGTGGTGGGCGCTCGCCCTCGTCGGCGTGGTGGCGCTCGTCGGCGTGATGGCGCTCGGAGGCGTGGTCGCCGTTGACGTCTACCGGAACGCCGCCGACGAACCGGAGCCGATGTGCCTTGCCCTGGAGACGCGGGTCGCCGGGCTGGAAGCCATCCGTTGGAGCAACGGGATCACCGAGACCGCCGGCTCGTGGGGCGCCGTGCTCACCGACGGCGTGTCGATGGTCAGCGACCCCGAACGGGCACGCCTCGGATCTGCGGTCGCCCAGGACCCGATCGGGTTCGAGGCGTTCCTCCGCACGCTGCCAGCCACCGCCCGGCCCGCTGCGCAGCGCCTCCACGACCTCCTGCTCGACGAGACGGCCGGCGAGCAGGAGCGGTCGACACCTGCGGTGACGCGCGACCTCGCCACGCTCGGACGGCTCAGCCACCGGGTGTGCGGTCTGGCACCTTGACCCCGGAAACCGGCGCACCGAGCTCAGCTGACACGGCGACCGGGGTCGGCGCGTAGGGTCAGCCGCATGACCGAGGTGCCACGGGATCTGGGGAACGACGCGGGCCTGGTTGAGCTGGTGGTGGCCGACCCGCCCGAGGCCTGGACCGCCGCCGGGTTCGTGGTCGACGGTGACGCCGTGCGAATCGGATCCACCGTCGTCCGGCTCGTGGGCCGCGCGGACGACGGGCCCGGCGGCATCACCGGCTGGAAGCTGGCGGGCATCGACCGAAACGGGCTGCACGGCGACGAGCACGGCGACGAGCACGGCGGCGGGTCGCTCGACGGGCTGGCCACGGAGGTGGTCGACGAGCCGGGCCCGCACCACCCGAGCGACCACCCGAGCGAGCAGGCGGCCCACCCGAACGGCGTCACCGGCCTCGACCACGTGGTGGTCCTCACGCCCGACCTCGATCGCACGATCGCGGGCCTCGCCCGGGTGGGCCTGGCCTGTCGCCGGATCCGCGACACCGAGTCGTACGGCTCCCCTATGCGCCAGGCCTTCTTCCGCCTCGGGCCCACGGTGCTCGAGGTGGTCAGCGGCGACACGGGCGCTGGCCTGCCCGCCGAGGACGCGCCGGCCCGGTGGTTCGGCCTGGCCGTCGACGTCGACGACCTCGATGCCACGGCCGCTCTGCTCGGCGAGGCCTTCGGCGGCGTCAAGGACGCGGTGCAGGGGGGCCGGCGGCGCGGACCCCCCCGGCCGGCAGGGTCCGCGGCGGACGCTCGACCCCCCCTCCTCCGATCCCGCGGCGGCCCCCGACGCGACCC
>CAZIVZ010000561.1:0-2170 GCA_964542495.1 uncultured Aquihabitans sp. | reverse complement strand
ATCTTGTAGCCGAGCCACCCGAAGATGTCGATGTTGTCCCACCCCTCCTTGTTGTCGCCGCGCGGTGGGTAGTAGTTGATGCGGACGACGTGGGCGATGTCGCCGTAGAGGTCGGGGTTGCGCTCGGGCTCGAAGATCGTGTCGAGCACGCCGAGCTTGGAGACCTCCTTGGCCTTGAACGACTCGGGGTCGTCGAGCACCTCGCCGTCCCGGTTGCCCAGGATGTTGGTGGAGTACCAGCCCTCCACGCCGAGCATGCGGGCCTTGAACCCCGGGGCGAGGATGGTCTTCATCAGGGTCTGGCCGGTCTTGAAGTCCTTGCCGGTGACGGGCACGCCGTTGGCCCGGGCCAGCTCCAGCAGCGCAGGCGTGTCGAGGTTGAGGTTGGGCGCGCCGTTGGCGTAGGGGATGCCCCGCTTGAGGCAGGCGTAGGCGTAGATCTGGCTGGGGGCGATGTCGGGGTCGGAGTCCTTGAGGCCCTGCTCGAACGCGGCCAGGCTCTCGTGGACGGCGGTGGGCTCGCGGTAGACCTCGGTGGAGCCGCACCACACCGCCACCAGGCGGTCGCAGCCGTTGGCCTCGGCGAAGCGGTTGATGTCGTCGTCGAGCGCCTGGGCCTGCTCCCACTTCGAGGTCTCGGGCTTGACGTGGTTGCCGTGGAGGTTCTTGACGTAGGCCTGCTCGAACACGGCCGTCATGGGCTTGATGGCCCGCAGCTCGTCGCCCAACTGCTCGAGGAGGTGCCCCTCGAGCACGCCGGCGCGGCTGGCGGCCACGTAGGCGTCGTCCTCGAACACGTCCCAGCCGCCGAACACGAGGTCGTCGAGGGTGGCGAGCGGCACGTAGTCGCGGATCAGCGGCACGTTGTCGTCGGTGCGGGGGCCGATGCGGATCGTGCCCATCTGGGTGAGCGAGCCGATGGGCTTGGCCAGGCCCTTGCGGATGGCCAGGCAGCCGGCGATGAACGTGGTGCCGACGGCGCCCATGCCGGGCAGCAGCACCCCCAGCTTGCCGGTGGCCGGGGGAACGTCGACGTTGGACTGGAGTGGCACGGAGTTCTCCGGAGGTGGGGATGGGGGGTCGGGTCCCGCCGCGGCCGCAAGGTGGGGCGGGCGCTGGACCGTCGAGGCAGGTTAGACGCCCGTCAGGCGGAGTCCCCGCCGACCGCGGCCGCCCACCAGGCCCGGTGACGGGCCTCCCAGGCCCGCTCGTCGTCGGCGTACAGGCGGCGCCCGAGGTCTCGCGCCACCGCCTGGAGGTCGGCCCGGCGGGCGTCGGCAACCGCGACCACCAGATCGCCGTCGGCCCGGTCGACCAGGACCGCGGGCACCAGGTGATCGGGAGCGCTGAGCAGTTCCACGAGCAGGGCGAGGTCGTGCTCCTCGCCCAACACCTCGGCCAACCGCTCGGCGGCCTCGATGATCGGCCGCTGGGCCTCGGGCCACAGGCGGCGCAGCAGGCGCTGGTGGTACCAGAGGTCCTTGACCCGCTTGCGCCACTCGTGGAGCTGGTCGGCCGACGGCTCGTCGGGCAGGGCGGCGAAGGCGGCGCGGCCCCGCCGGTGCGACCGGGCCAGCCCGGGCCCGATGGCGTCCCAGCCCTCGGTGCGGGCCGGCACCCGGTCGAGCCACGTGGCCAACTGGTCGAGGGTGCGGGCGGCGCCGCGCACGGTGGCCTGGTCGACGGCGTCGCCGGCCCGCAGCGTGCCGGCCCGCTCGGCGAAGGCGGCGCGGACCCGGCCGAGGGCGGCGTCGGTGGCGGTGGCAGTGGCGGGGTCGGGGTCGGGGTCGGGCGGGTCGGCGTCGATCAGGCGATCCAGGGCCTCTACGAGCGAGTCGGCATCGCGCTGGCGGGCCAGGTCGGCACCGACCCGTCGGAGCTCGTCGTTGGCGTGGCGGGCGACGCCGGCCCCCACGTCGGCCCGAGCCAGGCGCAGCAGCGAGCGAGCCTTCTTGATGCGCTTGCGCACGTCGTGCACGCCCTCGGCCGACGGTCCGCCGGGCACGCGCAGCTCGAGCGCCGCCCGGCCGAGCTGTTCGCCGAGGGCACGGCGGACCTCGGACGCGGTGCCCAGGCCGGGGTCGAGGCGGTAGGCCATGGCCGCGAGTCTGCCTGAGAGGCTGTCGCGATATTTTGCCCAGCGCGATCACGGGGTCGGTGCTTGGGTGAG
>CAZIVZ010000560.1:0-2186 GCA_964542495.1 uncultured Aquihabitans sp. | reverse complement strand
TTGCTCACGTGCACCTGGTGGTCGGCGAACGCCGCCACCTGGGGCAGGTGGGTGACCACGAGCACCTGGTGGTGGGCGCCCAGCTCGGCGAGCGAGCGGCCCACGGCGCGCGCCGCCTGGCCTCCGATGCCGGCATCGACCTCGTCGAACACCAGCACCGCCGGCGCGGCGCTGAGCACCAGGCGCAGGCCGAGCATGGCCCGGGCCAGCTCGCCGCCCGATGCCACCTTGGCGAGGGGGGCCGGGGCCGAGCCCGGGTTGGCGGCGAGGAGGAAGGTCACGTCGTCGCCGGGGTCGTCGGCGCCCACCGCCACCTCGAACCGGGCGGCCGCCATGGCGAGGTCGGCCAGGTGCCCCTCCACCGCCTTCGCCAGCGCGGCGCGAGCGCGCCGGCGGGTGGCACCGACGGCGGCCGCAGCTTCGGCCTCGCGTCGCCGTGCCTCGGCCAGCTCGCGCTGCAGGGCGGCGGCGCGCTCCTCGTGGCGCTCGAGGTCGGCCAGACGCCGGTCCACGGCGTCGCGGTACGCGATCACGTCGCCGAGCGTGCCGCTGCCGCCGTCGGCGCTGCCGTACTTGCGGCGGAGCTCCACCAGGAGCTGGCGGCGCTCGCGGATCTGGGCCAGCGCGGCGGGATCGTCGTCGATGCCCTCGCCGGTGCGGCGTGCCTCGGCGGCCACGTCGGCCAGCTCGGCTCCGACCGACCTCAGCCGGTCCACCAGGAGGGAGAAGGGGCCGTGACCGTCGAGGGCGGCCACCGCCTGACCCACGCCGTCGGCCGCTCCCCCGTCGTCGGTGAGCACGGCAGTGGCCGCCAGCGCCGCCTCGCGATGGCCCACGGCCCCGGCCAGCTCGTCCTCTCGGGCATCGAGCCCCGCGTCCTCGTCGGGGTCGGTGAGCTGGGCGGCGTCGAGCTCGTCGAGCTGGAACCGCAGCAGGTCGACCTCTCGCTCCCGGGCGCCGGCGTCCCCGCCCAAGCCGGCGAGCTCATCGGCGAGGCGCCGCACCTCCCGCCGAGCGTGCAGGAGCGGGTCGAGGTCGGTGCCGGCGAACCGGTCGAGCGCGTCTCGCTGGACGCGAGCCGACAGGAGAGACTGGTGGGCGTGCTGCCCGTGGAGGTCCACGAGGGCCGCGGTCTGGTCGGCCAGCCCCGCGGCCGTGGCCATGTGCCCGTTCACGTAGGCGCGCGAGCGGCCCTCGGCCGGGACGACGCGGGTGAGGATCAGCTCCTCGCCGTCGATCTCGAACCGCCCCTCCACCACCGCCTCCTGGGCGCCCCGCCGCACGAGCGCGTTGTCGGCCCGGCCCCCGAGCAGGAGGTCGATGGCCCCCACCACCAGGGTCTTGCCGGCGCCGGTCTCGCCGGTGAGCGCGGTCATGCCCGACCCGAGCACCAGGGAGAGCTGGTGGATGATGCCGAGGTCGGTGACCGCCAGCTCGACGAGTCGGCCGGTGCCCACCGGGCCTGCTGCGTCGGCCGTCACCGATCGCTCAACCCGAACTTGGCCTTCAGGATGCGGTGGAAGTCGCGCTCACCGAAGGTGACGAAGCGGGCCGGCCGGGCGTCGGCGGTGACCGAGACGGTGGTGCCGGGCGGCAGGATCGAGATGTGCTCCCCGTCGATCGCGACGGCCGCGGGGCGGTCGCCCAGGACCTCGACCGAGACGGTGCTCGACGGTTCCAGCACCAGGGACCGGTCGAAGAGCGAGTGGGGGGAGACCGCGGTGAGCAGCAGCGCCCGCAGTGTGGGGGCCACCACCGGCCCGCGCGCCGACAGGGAGTAGGCGGTGGAGCCGGTGGGGGTGGCGATGATCACGCCGTCGGCCACGTAGCTCGTGAAGAACTCACCGTCGATGCTCACACCGAGGCGCACCGTCCGCCCCATGGCCTGCTTCTCGATCACCACCTCGTTGAGGCCGGGCGGCAGGCCGGCCCAGGCGGCGTCGGGGCTGATGGCCGCCGGACCCGACACGGTGGAGGCCACCAGCAGCCGCTCGGTGATGTCGTGCCGGCCGTCGAAGTAGCCGCTCAGCGCCGGTTCCCAGGCGCCCGGCTCCACCTCGGCGAGGTAGCCGAGCTGGCCCAGGTTGATGCCGAGCACGTCGGCGTCGGCGGCCACGGCACGGCGCGTGGCGCGCAGCATGGTGCCGTCGCCCCCGATCGACACCACCAGGTCGACGCCCAGGTGG
>CAZIVZ010000559.1:0-2187 GCA_964542495.1 uncultured Aquihabitans sp. | reverse complement strand
TGCTGGCCGGCACCGTCAACGGCGTGGCGGCGGTGGTGTTCGTGATCTTCGCCGAGGTCGACTGGGCCGCTGCGGCGCTCATCGCCGGCGGTGCCATCATCGGCGGAACGCTCGGCGCCAAGGTCGGCCGCCGCATCCCACCCGTGGTCCTGCGCACCCTCGTGGTCCTCCTCGGCGTCGCCGTGGCCATCCGCTTCTTCGTCACCTGAACCGAGGTGCGTGCAGTTGTGCCGCAAGGAGCGGTTCGGGTGCACGAACCTCAGCGGGCGGGGCTTGGGGCGTCGACGGCGGCGACGGCGGCGAGGAGGTCGAGCGGGTTCGATGAAGCGCGGCGGGGAATCCCGTGGTCCGCGCCGACGCCGTGGGGTAGACCCTGACCAGCATGGATGCCCCCACCCCGACCTGGCTCCCACACCCCCTGGTGCTGCGGGTGGCGGCCTACGCCGTGTGCGTGCTCGTGGTGGGCTACGCCTCGGGCATGGTGCTGGAGTTGCTGAACCAGCTCAGCATCGTGCTGGTGCCGGTGCTGGTGGCCGTGTACCTCACCCGCATCCTGGCCGTTCCCGGCAATTGGCTCGTCGCCCACGGTTGGCGCCCCGCACCGGCAGCGGCCGCGGTCTTGCTGGGGTTCCTGGCGCTCGTGGCCGGCCTGGTCTGGGTGGTCGTGCCGCCGATGGTCGACGAGTTCTCCACGCTCGGCGACACCCTCCAGGACGGCACCGAGCAGGTCGAGGACTGGTTGGTGGAGGACAGCGCGTTCGACGTCAGCCGGTCCGACATCGAGGAGTTCGAGGACTCGATGACCGGGCGCGGGCGCGATGTGCTGAGCAACTCCACCGACTCGATCGCCCGGGGTGCCCGCCTCGTGGTGGAGTCGGTGGTGAGCTTCGTGCTGGCGCTGGTGTTGACGTTCTTCGCCATCAAGGACGGACCCCGGTTCCAGTCGTGGGCCCGGAACCTCGTACCGCACCGGCGGCGACCGCAGGCCGACGAGGTGGCCCGGTCGGCGTGGATCACGATGGGGGGCTACCTGCGCGGCGCGGCGATGCTCGGCCTGCTCGAGGGGGCGATCATCGGCGTCACCATGGCCCTGGTGGGCGCCCACCTGGCGCTGCCCGTGGCCCTCCTCACGTTCGCCGCCGCCTTCGTGCCGCTCGTTGGTGCCACCGTGGCCGGGGTGATCGCCGTGCTGGTCACGCTGGCGTCCGCCGGGCTGAGCGCGGCGCTCGTGGTGGCTCTGGTGGCCCTGGTGGTGCAGCAGTTCGACAACGAGCTGCTCGCCCCCTGGATCTACGGCAAGGCCCTGTCGATGCACCCCGTGATCATCTTGTTGTCGATCGCGGCGGGCACCGCGCTGTTCGGCGTGGTGGGCACGCTGCTGGCGGTGCCGGTCACGGCCATCGCGATCGATGCCGTCTCGATCCTGCGCAGGCCGCTGCCCGACGACGAACCCCTCACCGACGCCGCCGTGCCGCCGATGGAGCCCTGACCTCCTGCCGTCCGGTAAGGTGGTCGCACAACGGCGTCCCGCCTCCGGGTAGTGGGAGGCGGTGCTGGGGACCTGGTTCGAGGCCCAGCGCAGATGCCGGTAACCGGATGAGACACCGCCTCGGTTGGGGGCGGGCCGACGGCGCAGGAGTGCCGCACCACCAATGACGCACGCACACATGCTGGAGTCAGCCGCCTGGGCGGCCGCCGACGGGACCGCCACCGCCGAGCAGCTCGCCCTGCTGGAGGCCGACCCGCGCTCGTGGCGCTGGGCCCTCGAGGACCTCTTGGAGGAGGCCGAGGACAACCTCGAGTCCGTCCGCCGCCTCGCCGGCGCCGAGCGGGCGCAGGTGGTGGCCGACTTCGAAGCCGAGCTCGCCCGCCTGGAGGCGGCATACGACCTGCTCACCAAGGTGGGCGACAGCTCCTCGGCGGTGGCGGCCATCGCCAACGCCGACCCGGCCGGCGAGGTCCGGCTGCAGGCGTCGTGGCACGGCGGCAACGTGGTGGTCTGGGCCGCCGGTCCCGGCACCGCACCGGCCACCGCCGACGAGCTGTCGGACCGACTCGAGGCCATCGGCGGCCCGGCGGTGGGCTGGAGCCAGCACGCCGCGGTGCAGCTCCCCTCGGGCGGCCGGGCGGCGGCCCTGTCGATCCCGGTGCAGGAGTCGCTCGGCTGGCTGGTCGCGGTGGGCGCCG
>CAZIVZ010000558.1:0-2192 GCA_964542495.1 uncultured Aquihabitans sp. | reverse complement strand
CGGCTGATGGCGTAGTCGCGGTAGCGGGTGGTGGGGGAGAAGGCACCGCTGGTCTTGTCGAGGGTGAAGGCGAACAGCTCGGCGTTTGACGGCCTCGCTTCGTAGACGCCGCGCTGCCACGAGGCGATCCTCGCCCGGTTCCCGCCCCGCTGAGGCACTCGTCATCGCCGAGGCCGTCACCGGGATCGATGCTCGCACGCTGTCGCGCGCCTCGCGAGTGGATCTTCTCGAACGGCTCCGTCGATCGCAACGTCCTCGACGCCCCGGGTGAGATCGACGATCGTCCTCAGAGCGGTCAGGGCGACAGCAACTGGGCTTGGATCGGAGCGGGGAAACGTGTCGTGAAGCGGGTGTCGCCCAACTCGCGCTCCAGCACGCGCGCGGTCGCGTCGACCTCAGCACGGCGAGCCGGTGGTGCGTCGGTGAGCCAACCGAGCGCGATGGTGCCGTCCCCGCGCTGCGCCCAACTGCCCACGACGCGGCCGTCGACCCAGATCGTGGGTCCGGCGTTGCCGTTGCGGTCGATGACGCGCGACGCGACCCCGTCGTCGAGGTACCAGCTCCGGTCCTTCCAGCCCATCGTCGTCGGATCGAGGCCGGGTAGGAGCGCGGACCACCTCGACGATCCACCCACCTCGTCGAGGTCGTCCGGTGCCAGCCACGCGTCGGCGTCGCCGTCGGCCGTCTCCATCGCGACCACGACGGCGCCGGCGTCGTCCAGGGCGCGCCGGGTGTCGCGCAGCGTCCAGCCGGTCCACCACTGCACATCAGCGGTCGTTCCGGGGCCGAACGCGTGCAGCCAGCGTCGGACCAGCTCGGCGGAGGCCTCACGTGGATCCATGCCGACGATGCCCCCCGGCACCCAGTCGTCCATGGCGGCCCACCGGTACTGGCTGCTGATCCAGGAGCCCACCGGGCGGCTCCGCACCACGACACCCTCGAAGCCGAGGTGCAACATGATGCGCACGTGCGCCTGTTGGGTCGCGGCGTACGGCTTGCCCAGTGACAGCGCGATCGGTTGGCGCAAGGCGGGCACGGCCTCGCCGAGTTCACGCGTCGACGCCTCACCAGCTCGGTGCAGCGCAGCCAGGACCTGCTCCTTGGCGGACACGATCCAGTCGTCTCCGTGGTCGGAGATGCCGTTGTCGGCGAGCAGCTTCACGAACTTGCGGTGCTCGGGACCCAGGAGCTTCGTCGTCGATGATGCGTGGGCCAACCGCGCCACGGATGGAGTCGCCACCCAGAGGGTGCGCCGCATAGCGTGGAACCGGATCACGCTGCGGGCCTCGTAGAGCGCGTCCTCCACCGCCGCGATCGACGGGTGGCGCATCCGCGCCAGCGTTGCGAGGTGGACCGACACCGGATCCGAGGAGTGCAGCGCCACCAGTGAATCAGCGATCGCCGCGACGTCATCGGTTCGTGTCGAGGGGACCAGACGATGGCGGCGCGCCAGGCGAGTGCGTCGTTCGCCGACCGTGACGCGTCGCGTTCCCACCGGTCCATGATGACCGAGCGGGACGAGGGCACCGACGCTGCGTCCGGCGGCGCGTCGGTGTCAGGTCATCTCGCTCGGGATGCCAGGCGTTCCAGGTTCTCGAGGGCCGGGAACAGGTTGGCCCCGATGGCGCCGAAGGCGGTGGTGACCCGGGGGTCGTCGAGGTGCGAGGCGGCGCCGAGCGACGGGTTGAGCGGGCAGGCCTCGTTCCCGTCGCCGGGCCCGTCGTCCCGCCGACACTCGGTGATGCCCAGGAACCGCACGCCGGCCGGCCGCAGCACCTGGTCCAACGCCTCGCCCACGCGCTCGACGTCGCCCCGGCCCCGGCGACCTGCCGTCCGTGCGATCCTGGGGAGGTCGCCGGCTCGACCGTGCCGACGGTCGGTTCGAGAGGAGCCTCATGGACTACGTGAACCTCGGCCGGAGCGGACTGCGGGTCTCGCGGATCTGCCTCGGGATGATGAGCTACGGCGTCGACGACGCGCGGCCGTGGGCCCTCGACGAGGACCGGGCCCGGCCCATCGTGCAGGCCGCGGTCGACGCCGGCATCAACTTCTTCGACACGGCCGACGTCTACTCGAAGGGCACGAGCGAGGAGATCACCGGCCGTGTGCTGAAGCAGATGCTGACGCGCGACGAGGTGCTGATCGCCACCAAGGTGTTCCTCCCCGTCACCCCCGGCCCGAACGGACGCGGG
>CAZIVZ010000557.1:0-2194 GCA_964542495.1 uncultured Aquihabitans sp. | reverse complement strand
CCACCAGCGCACTCTCTTGTTGGGTCTGGAGATGCTCCAGCGCCAGGCCGTGCGCCGCCGCTGCCGCCGTGGCCCTGGCCACGTGGTCGGCCAGCGTGGCGGCGCCGTACACCGCCGGCTCCCGCTCGCCGAGCAGGTTGAGGTTGGGGCCCGACAGCAACAGGACGAGTGGTGCTTCGCTCATGGCCCCATCCTCCCCCACCGAACCGCCGAATGTGGTGTGCCGAGGCGACGTTCTCGTCGGTTTCGCGCGTGAGGTTCGCACGGGCCGGTCACCCAGCCCGCCGAACCTCACGCGCGAATCCTGCAGGAATGTGGCTGGGGCACACCACATTCGCCAAGGGGTGGGGGTCAAGGGGTGGGGGTGGGGGCGTCAGCGGAGGCGGTCGAGGGTGGCTCGGAGGAGGACCTCGTCGGCGATGCGGACGGGCTCCACCCCGACGGGGCCGTCGAGCACGAAGGTGATGCCGCCCACGGCCTTCTTGTCGCGGGCGAACAGCGCCACGAGGGCGTCGGAGTCGACGCCGGGCGGGAGGGCCATCGGCAGGTCGTAGCCCGACACCACCCGGCGGTGGTCGGCCACGCGAGCGGCATCGATGCGGCCCAGCCGGTGGGCCAGCTCGGCGGCGTAGATCAGCCCGATGGCCACCGCCTCGCCGTGGCGCAGGTCGTACGAACCGGCCGTCTCCAGGGCGTGGCCGAGCGTGTGCCCGTAGTTGAGGATGGCGCGCCGACCTCCCTCGCGCTCGTCGGAGGCCACCACATCGGCCTTGCAGGCCACGCAGGCCGCCACCGCTTCGTCGAGGGGCAGGTCGGCCAGGCGGTCGACGCCCAAGAAGGCGTACTTGGCCATCTCGCCCAACCCGTTGCGGTACTCCCGGGGCGGGAGGGTGGCCAGCACCTCGGTGTCGCAGAGCACGGCGCTCGGCTGCCAGAACGCGCCCACCAGGTTCTTGCCCTCGGGCAGGTTGACGCCCGTCTTGCCCCCGATGGCGGCGTCGACCTGGCCGAGCAGCGTGGTGGACACGTGCACCACAGGCACGCCTCGGTGGTACACCGCGGCCGCGAACCCCGCTGTGTCGGTGACCACGCCTCCACCGACGGCGACCACGCAGTCGCCTCGGGTGAGGCCCCACCGCGCCCAGTCTCGACAGAGGTCCTCCACGGTGCCGAGGTCCTTGCCGTGCTCGCCCTCGGCCATGGTGAACACCTTGTGCTCCACCCCGGGGTCGACGTCGACGGGGATCGACTCCTGGGTGACCACGGCCACGCGAGCCACCCCGACGGGCAGCACCTCGAGCAGGCGGTGCCGGGCGCCGGCCCCCACCACCACGGGGTAGCTCCGCTCGCCCAGGGGCACTTCGAGCTCGATCACGGCTCGCGCACCTCGGCCGCGGCGGCCACCGCCGCGGGCGCGATCCGGCCCAGGTCCACCAACGCCGCCGCCACCTGCTCGGCCAGGCGCCACTTGGGCTTCTCGCCCGCCTCGTGGGCGGGCCGCACCTCGATCACGGCGTCGGCCACCTCGCGGTACCAGGCGTCGCGCTCGGCGTACATCCGGGTGAGCACGGTGGACGCGTCGCCCGTGAGCAGGGGCCGGTGCGGACGGGCCTGGGCCCGCGAGGCCAGGAAGGCCGGTTCGGCGTGCAGGTAGACCACGGTGACCCCGGGGGCGTTGAGCAGGGCACGGTTGTGCTCGCTCACCACCACCCCCCCGCCTGCGCCCACGACGAGCGGCACCGGCTCGGCGAGCAGGCTGGCGAGGAGCTGCTCCTCGGCGGCGCGGAACGCGTCCTCGCCGTCGAGGAACCAGTCGGCCACCGAGCGGCCGGTGCGGGCCTCGAGCTCCACGTCGGCGTCGACGAAGCGGTGTCCCACCAGGCGGGCCAGCTTCTTGCCGACGGTGGTCTTGCCCGACCCCATGAGCCCCACGAGCACGATCGGGCCGGCCTCGCGAGGACCGGGTGCGTCGCCCCGTCCCACCGGCTCAGGCACCGACCGGACCGCGGGCCAGCGCCTCGAGGAAGGCGGCGTGGTTGCGCACCAGCTCGTCGAGCGAGTCGCCACCGAACTTGCGGGTGGCCTCGTCGGCGAGGACCAGGGCCACCATGTGCTCGGCCACCACCGCGCAGGCGGGCACGGCCGTGACGTCGGTGCGCTCCTTGAACGACACGCCCGGCTCCTTGGTGGCGGT
>CAZIVZ010000556.1:0-2195 GCA_964542495.1 uncultured Aquihabitans sp. | reverse complement strand
ATCGCGATCATCTCGTTCGCCCAGGCCCCGGCCCGGCGCAGCGTCCCGGAGCTCAACGAGGTCGAGATGCTGATGCCCGCCATCCACAGCGCGCTCAGCCAGGTCGACATGACCATCGACGACATCGGCTTCACGTGCTCGGGCTCCACCGACTACCTCGCCGGCACGGCCTTCAGCTTCGTGTCCACGCTCGACGGCGTGGGCCCGTGGCCCCCCATCCAGGAGAGCCACGTGGAGATGGACGGCGCGTGGGCCCTCTACGAGGCCTGGGTGAAGCTCCAGCTCGGCGAGCTCGACACCGCCCTGGTGTACGCCTACGCCAAGTCGTCGCCCGGCGACCTGCCGATGGTGCTCACCCGCCAGCTCGACCCCATCACGGTGGCCCCCCTGTGGGCCGACTCCGTGAGCCTCGCCGCCCTCCAGGCCCGGGCCATGCTCGACGCCGGCAAGGCCACCGAGGCCGACTTCGCCGAGGTGGCCGCCCGGAGCCGCAAGAGCGCGCTCGACAACCCCAACGCCCAGCTGGCGTGGGACCGACCGGCCGCCGACCTGCTCGAGGCCGACTACCACATCGCCCCGCTCCGCAAGAGCGACTGCGCCCCCATCACCGACGGTGCCGCCTGCGTGATCCTGGCGGCCGGCGACGTCGCCCGCTCCAAGGTGTCCCGCCCGGCGTGGATCCGTGGCATCGACCACCGCGTCGAGCCCATCCACCTCGGCCTGCGCGACCTCACGGTCAGCGAGAGCACCCGCATCGCCGCCGAGAAGGCCGGCGTGGCCGGCGGGCCGGTCGACGTGGCCGAGCTCCACGCCCCGTTCTCGCACCAGGAGCTGATCCTGGCCGAGGCCCTCGGGCTCGGCGATGCCACGGCGATCAACCCGTCGGGGGGCGCCCTGGCGGCCAACCCGATGATGACCGCCGGCCTGATCCGGCTGGGCGAGGTGGCCTCGCGCATCTGGTCCGGCGAGGTGGACCGTGGCGTTGCCCACGCCACGAGCGGGCCCTGCCTGCAACAGAACCTGGTCTGCGTCCTGGAAGGTGAGAACTGATGGGCCACGAACGCGTCGCTGTCGTCGGCATCGGCCAGACCAAGCACGAGGCCACCCGCGGCGACGTGTCGGTGGCCGGCCTGCTCCGGGAGGCCGCCGGCCGCGCGCTCGCCGACGCCGAGATGACCTGGACCGACGTCGACGCCGTGGTCATCGGCAAGGCCCCCGACTTCTTCGAGGGCGTGATGATGCCCGAGCTGTTCCTGGCCGACGCGCTGGGCTGCACCGGCAAGCCGATGTTCCGGGTGCACACCGCCGGCTCCGTGGGCGGCTCCACGGCGATCGTGGCCAGCCAGCTGATCCAGGCCGGCATCCACGAGCGGGTGCTCACCGTGGCCTTCGAGAAGCAGTCCGAGAGCGAGGCCATGTGGGCCCTCTCGCTGCCGATCCCGTTCACCCCCCCGCTGCACGCCGGCGCCGGCGGCTACTTCGCGCCGCACATCCGCAGCTACATCCGGCGGGCCAAGGCACCCGACCACATCGGCATGCTGGTGGCGCTGAAGGACCGCCAGAACGGTCTCAAGAACCCCTACGCCCACCTCCACGAGCACGACATCTCGTTCGACTCCATCAAGGACTCGATGATGCTGTGGGACCCGATCCGCTACGCCGAGACCTGCCCGTCCTCCGACGGCGCCTGCGCCCTCGTGCTCGGCTCGGAGAAGGTGGCCGACGAGGCCGCGGCCCAGGGGCGCACGCCGGCGTGGGTCCAGGGCACGGCCATGCGCTCCGAGCCCACGCTCTCCGCCGAGCGCGACACCGTGCTCCCCCTCGGCGGCGCCCTGTGCGCGGCCGACGTGTACAAGCAGGCGGGGATCACGAACCCCCGCCGAGACGTCGACTGCGTGGAGATGTACGTGCCGTTCTCCTGGTTCGAGCCCATGTGGCTCGAGAACCTCGGCTTCGCCGAGCCGGGCGAGGGCTGGAAGCTCACCGAGGCCGGGGTCACCGCCCTCGACGGCGACCTCCCGGTCAACATGTCCGGCGGCGTGCTGTGCACCAACCCCATCGGGGCCTCGGGCATGTTGCGCTTCGCCGAGGCGGCCATGCAGGTGCGGGGCACAGCCGGAGACCACCAGGTCGACGGGGCCCGCAAGGCCGTGGGTCACGCCTACGGCGGCGGCAGCCAGTTCTTCGCCATGTGG
>CAZIVZ010000555.1:0-2208 GCA_964542495.1 uncultured Aquihabitans sp. | reverse complement strand
GGAAGTCGGGCCAGAGCACGTCGGTGAAGACCAGCTCGCTGTAGGCCAGCTCCCAGAGCAGGAAGTTCGAGATGCGGTACTCGTCGGAGGTGCGGACCACCAGCTCGGGCTCGGGCATGGTGGGGTCGTACAGCCGGGAGCGGATGGCCTTCTCGTCGACCTTGTCGGCCTTCACGCCGTCGGCCACCAGTCGCTTCACGGCGTCGACGATCTCGGCCCGACCGCCGTAGTTGAAGGCGATGGTGAAGGTGAGCCCGGTGTTGTCCTTGGTGAGATCGGTGGCCCAGTCGATCCGGCCGCCCACGCCGCGTGGCACCCGCCAGTCGCGCCGACCGATGAACTGGATGCGGACGTTGCGCGAGTGCAGGTCCTCGGCGTGGCGGTCCAAGATGCCCTTGTTGAAGCCCATGAGGTACTTCACCTCGTCGGCGGGACGCTTCCAGTTCTCGGTGCTGAACGCGTAGACCGTGAACCAGTCGAGCCCGAGCTCGATGGCGCCGTCGAGCGTGTCGAACAGCGCCTCCTCCCCGGCCCCGTGACCCTCGGTGCGCTTGAGCCCCCGCTGGGTGGCCCACCGCCCGTTGCCATCCATCACGGCGGCGACGTGGCGGGGGATCCGGTTGGGGTCGATGCCGGTGAGGTCCACATCGGCAACCTACCGCTCGGCCTGCGCGCCACCGGGCCACCCGAGACCGTCATGGACGCGGTGCCGTACCGTCCCTGCGCTGGTGGTCTGGCCCGCAGGCCAGCCGGGAAGGTTGTGTCGATGAAGCAGAAGCTGCGACAGCTGGGCGACCGGTGGCCCTGGCTGGGCAGGGTGCTCGATGTGCAGGACCGGGTGGGCGAGATCAACGGCGGCTTCGTGGCGGCGGGCATCAACGTGTCGATCTTCGTCGCCCTGTTCCCGCTGCTGCTGGTGGCGATCGCCGTGGTGGGCTTCGTGGCCTCCGGCGACGACGACTTCGCCGCCCGGGTCATCGAAGATCTCGGCCTGTCCGGCGCCGCCGCCGAGACCATGACCAAGGCGATCACCACCGCATCGAGCTCGAAGCAGGCGGCCTCGGTCATCGGGCTGGTGGGCCTGGCGTGGGCCGGGTCGGGGGTGGCGGTCGCGCTCCAGCAGGGCGTTCGGGCGCCGTGGCAGGAACGGCCCGAGGGCATCCGAGACCGCCTACTCGGCATGGCCTGGCTCGTGGCCGCCGCCGTGGGGTTCGCCCTGGCCCTTGTGCTCAGCAGCGTCCTCAACTTCCTGCCCGACGAGATCCCGGCGCCGCTGGTGGCCATCCCCGCGGTGCTGCTCGGGGTGGCCACCGAGATCGGCCTGTTCTGGTGGATGTTCTGGGGCCTGGGCTCGCGGCGCGTGCCGGCCCGGGACCTGCTCCCCGGGGCGGTGGTGGCGGGGCTCGGGTTCGAGGTGCTGAAGCTGGTGGGCACCGTCTACGTGCCCCAGCTGGTGGCCAGGTCGTCGTCGCTGTACGGGCCCATCGGGATCGTGTTCGCCACCCTGGCGTGGCTGGCGTTCTTCGCCCGGCTGATCGTGTACTCGTCGGCCCTCAACGCTGTCCGCTTCGAGGCGCGCGAGGGCACCAGCGAGGTGCCGCTGCGGGTGCCGAACCTCCCCGGGCACCACCCGGTGGCCGCCACGCGCGGCGGCATCATGCTCGAGGCCACCGACGACCCTCCCGCGGTGCCCGCACCGGCCGGCTGACCGAGCCCGGGTCACCAGGGGCGCCGGGGCGACCGGTACCCTCGTCCGGTGCCCAGTGCGGATCGCGCCGTGGCCGCGCTGGCCCGGCTGGCGGCGGCATCTCCCGGAGGGCAGCGGCGCGTCCCCCAGGACGAGGTGGCCGCCGCGGTGTGCTCGGCCATCGACACCAAGCGCCACCTGCTGGCCCAGGCGGGCACCGGCACCGGCAAGAGCTGGGCGTACCTGGTGCCCACCATCCTCTCGGGGCGCCGGACGGTGGTGGCCACCGCCACCAAGGCCCTCCAGGACCAGCTCGCCGGCAAGGACCTGCCCTTCCTCGCCGAGCACCTCGGCCACCCGTTCAGCTTCGCCGTGCTCAAGGGCCGCTCCAACTACGTGTGCCAGCAGCGCATCGCCGAGATCTCCGGGGCCGGGCAGCTGGCGCTCGACGGACTGGCCGAGCGGGCCTCCCCCCTGGAGCTCACCGCCTTGAAGACGTGGTCGGCCATCACCGAGACCGG
>CAZIVZ010000554.1:0-2211 GCA_964542495.1 uncultured Aquihabitans sp. | reverse complement strand
ACGTTGCCCTCGAGGCGGTCCAGGTAGTCGGCGAAGGTCTCCCAGTTCCAGGGCACCCCCGATTCCAGGGCCGCCACCGACATGCCCTCCACGCTCGCCATCATCTCGCGGGTGTACGCAGCGTCCTCGGCCCGCAGCGGCGCCAGCGTGAAGCCGCAGTTGCCGCCGATCACCGTGGTCACCCCGTGGATGTTCGACGGGGACGCCGCCGGGTCCCAGAAGAGCTGCGCGTCGTAGTGCGTGTGGGGATCGATCACCCCGGGCATCACCAGCAGGCCGCTGGCATCGACCACCGACGTGGCCTCCTCGTCGATGTCGCCGATCGCCACGATGCGGCCGCCACGGATGCCCACATCGGCCCTGAAGCCCTGGGCGCCGGTCCCGTCGATGACGGTTCCGCCCTTGATCAGATGATCGAGCATGCCGGTGGCCTCCAACGCGGACGAGGTATCTGACGGGACGTCAGATCGTAACCCCGCTGCCGGTCACGCACCTTCCGGCACCTCGGTAACGTGCCCCGGAGTCGAAGCGCCACGGAAGAAGCCATGACCAACACCTCCACCATCATCTACACGCACACCGATGAAGCCCCGGCCCTCGCCACCTATTCGCTCCTCCCGATCGTCCAGGCCTTCGCCAAGGCCTGCGGGGTCGTCGTCGACACGCGGGACATCTCGCTCGCCGGGCGCATCCTGGCCGCGTTCCCAGACCGCCTCACCCCGCTGCAGCAGGTGCCTGACGCCTTGGCTGAGCTCGGCGAGCTCGCCCTGCGACCCGAGGCCAACATCATCAAGCTGCCCAACGTCAGCGCGTCGGACCCGCAGCTGAAGGCCGCCATCATGGAGTTGCAGGCTCAGGGCTTCGACCTGCCCGACTACCCCGACGAGCCGGAGACCGCGGCCGAGCAAGACACCAAGTCACGCTACGACCGAGTCAAGGGCAGCGCCGTCAACCCGGTGCTACGGGAGGGCAACTCGGATCGCCGCGCCCCGAGGCCGGTGAAGGAGTACGCCCGCGCACACCCCCACTCCATGGGTGCGTGGTCGGCAGACTCCAAGACAAGCGTCGCCACCATGGCCGGAGGCGACTTCCGGAGCAACGAGCGCTCGCACACGTTCACCGCCGCCGCCACCTTGCGGATCGAGCACGTGGGCGTCGACGGCACCGTCACCGTCCTCAAGCAGTCGCTCCCGGTGCTCGAGGGCGAGATCGTCGATGCCACCGTGATGCGCAAGGCCGCACTGGTGGCGTTCCTCACCGAGCAACTCGAGGCCGCCCGAGCCACGGGGGTGCTGTTCTCCCTGCACCTCAAGGCGACCATGATGAAGGTCTCGGATCCGATCATGTTCGGCCACGCGGTGAAGGCGTACTTCGCCGACCTGTTCGCCGAGCACGGCGCGGTGCTCGACGAGCTCGGCGTCAACCCGAACAACGGCCTCGGTGGCCTGCTGAGCGCCATCGCCACCCTGCCCGAGGACCAGCGCGTGGCGATCGAGGACGCGATCGCCGCGGCCTACGAGCGCGGGCCTGCGCTGGCCATGGTCGACTCCGACCGCGGCATCACCAACCTCCACGTCCCCAGCGACGTGATCGTCGACGCCTCCATGCCGGCCATGATCCGCACCTCGGGCCAGATGTGGAACGCCGCCGGCGAGCAGCAGGACACCTTGGCCGTGCTGCCCGACAGCAGCTACGCCGGCGTGTACGCCGCCACCATCGCCTTCTGCAAGCAGAACGGCGCCCTCGATCCTGCGACCATGGGCTCGGTCCCCAACGTCGGGCTGATGGCACAGAAGGCCGAGGAGTACGGCTCGCACGACAAGACCTTCGAGATCGCCTCGCCCGGCACGGTGCGGGTGGTCGACGGGTCGGGTGCGACGCTGCTGGAGCACGACGTGGCCGAGGGAGACATCTGGCGGGCCTGCCAAGCCAAGGACGCCGCCATCCAGGACTGGATCAAGCTCGCCGTCGCTCGCGCCCGCGCCACCGGCGCGCCGGCGGTGTTCTGGCTCGACGAGACGAGGGCCCACGATGCCGAGCTGATCGCCAAGGTCCGCCGGTACCTGCCCGACCACGACACCAGCGGGCTCCAGATCGAGATCATGGCCCCTGAGGACGCCACGCGCTTCTCGCTGGAGCGCATCGTCGAGGGCCTCGACACCATCTCGGTCACCGGCAACGTGCTGCGCGACTACCTCACCGACCTGTTCC
>CAZIVZ010000553.1:0-2218 GCA_964542495.1 uncultured Aquihabitans sp. | reverse complement strand
CGGCAAGCACCGCACCGTCGACGAGATGGTGTTCCAGCGCATCGGCGACTACGACGCGTTCAAGGCCTACCAGCGCACCGTGTTCGACCGCACCGAGGCCTACCTCGACCAGATCGACCCGGCCGAGTTCACCCGCGTCCTGATCGAGCGACCCTTCCCCGACATGGTGGCCAGCACCTACAGCGCCCGTTGCGCCGGCGAGCCCGGCATCACCGTGCTCGACGGGTTCGAGTGCTGGCTGTACCAGCACGGCCTGCGCCACATGGGCGAGATCGAGCTCGCCCGCGGCCTCGTGGGCCTGGGCGGCATGACCTCGTAGCGGATCGCCCCGCTCAGGTGGCGGGCGCCAGCACCGCGGCGCTGTGGGGTGGGAGGCGGAGCGCTCCCCCGCCCCGGCCGTCGGGGTGCCAGGTCGCCGCCGCGCTGGTGGCCAGGAGGACCTCGGCGAAGCCGCCGGACACCGCGTGGACCACCACCTCGTCGCCGAGGTTGGCCACCACCAGGGCTCGGTCGCCATCCGCGCTCCGCTCGTACGCGATGACCGACTCGTCCGACGGGACCAGCGCGAGGCTTCCCGCGTGCAGGGCCGGGCGGGCGGCTCGGAGGCGCAGCAGGTCGCGGTAGAGCGACAGGAGCGACCCGGGATCGCCCGACTCCGACGCCACGTTGGTGGTCCTGTGGTCGTCGTTGACGGGCAGCCACGGTCGCGCGCCGGGCGGGCAGAACCCGGCGTTGGGCGCCGCCGTCCACTGCATGGGCGTGCGGACCTCGTCACGGTTGAGCCGCTCGGTGAGGCGCCGGTTGAGCCACTCCGGCAGCCACTTGGCCACCACGCTCGGGATGGGGTCGTTGGCGTCGCGCAGCGGGATGTACCGGTTGGTCATCCCGATCTCCTGGCCCTGGTAGATCACCGGCACCCCTCGCAGGGTGGCCAGCAGCGTGGCCAGCACGCGGGCCTTGGCCACGTCGCCACCCACGCGTGACATCGACCGCGTCCGGTCGTGGTTCTCCAGCACGTAGGTCGGTTGCATCGGGTGGGGGAACTCGGCTTCGAACGACTCGATCAGGCGCCGGTAGCGGTTCGCGCCGTACTTCGCCGCGAGGAAGTCGAACAGGAACACCACGTGGAGCCCGTCGCGACCGCCGTCTCGCACGTAGCGGCGCAGCACCTCCGACGACCCGAACACCTCGCCGAGCAGGACGCGCTCGCCCTGCCCGGGGCACTCCACGCCGTCGGGGCCCGGTGCGGAGAACTCGTCGCACACGGCGCGCAGGTCTCCGGCCAGCCGGAAGTTGTCGTCGGTGTTCACCGTGCGGTCCGGGGTCTGCAGCCGCGGGATGCCGCCGGTCATCATCGGCATGCGACCGTTGTCGCGCAGGAGGGGGTCCTGCATGATCGAGCCGAAGATGTCCAGGCGGAACCCGTCGACGCCGCGCCCGAGCCACATCCGCACCATGTCGAACATCTCGGCGCGGACCTCGGGGTGGCGCCAGTCGAGGTCGGGCTGGAAGCTCAGGAACGACGCCAGGTACCACTGCTCTCGCTCGGGCGCCCACTGCCACGCCCGCGTGACCTGGAGCTCCGATCGCCAGTTGTTGGGCGGCCGGCGCCGCCCGCCCGGGCCGGTGCGGCCATCGGCCCACACGTACCAGTCGGCCTTGGGGTTGGTGCGAGACGACCTCGACTCCAGGAACCACGGGTGCTGGTCCGACGTGTGGTTGAGCACCAGGTCGAACAGCACGCGCAGGCCGCGAGCGTGGGCCTCGTCGATCAGCCGCTGGGCGTCGTCGAGCGTGCCGTACTCGGGCGCCACGTCGCGGTAGTCGGACACGTCGTAGCCCACGTCTCGCTGCGGGCTGGCGAAGAACGGCGACACCCAGATCGCCCCCACGCCCAGGTCCACGAGGTGGTCGAGGTGGTCGATGATCCCCGGCAGATCGCCGATCCCGTCGCCGTCCGAGTCGGCGAACGACCTCGGGTACACCTGGTAGATCGACGTCGAGTGCCACCACGGCTCGGTCTCGGGCATCGCCGGATCGTAGGCGTCGCCGGTCGGGGCGTCGCCCCGCCTCACACACCCATCCGCCCGCCTCGGAGCGACAAGCGACCGCGACACCACGAGGTGGCAGCACCTGTGGTGGCTCGACGACGCCGGGCGCTGCCACCTGGGCTGGGCCGCGGCTCACGCCCGGACGGTGTCGCTTGTCGCTTGTCGCT
>CAZIVZ010000552.1:0-2240 GCA_964542495.1 uncultured Aquihabitans sp. | reverse complement strand
CATGACCCGCTCGGTCTCGCGCTCGCGACCGATGACCGGGTCGAGCTTCTTCTCACGGGCCAGCTGGGTGAGGTTGCGCCCGAACTGGTCGAGGACCAGCGAACCCGACGGCGCCTCCTGCCCGGAACCGCCGGCGGTGGCGCCGGCCTTCTCGGGGCTGCCGCTGCCGGCGGGGCCCTGGTAGCCGGACAGCAGCTGGATGACCTGCTGGCGAACCCTGCTGAGGTCGGCCCCCAGCTTCACCAGCACCTGCGCGGCGACGCCCTCGCCCTCGCGGATGAGGCCGAGCAGGATGTGCTCGGTGCCGATGTAGTTGTGGCCCAACTGCAGCGCCTCGCGCAGCGACAGCTCGAGCACCTTCTTGGCGCGCGGGGTGAAGGGGATGTGGCCGCTGGGCGAGGAGCCGCCCTGGCCGATGATCTCCTCGACCTGGCTGCGCACCCCCTCGAGCGAGATGCCGAGCGACTCCAGGGCCTTGGCGGCCACGCCCTCGCCCTCGTGGATGAGGCCGAGGAGGATGTGCTCGGTGCCGATGTAGTTGTGGTTGAGGAGGCGGGCCTCTTCTTGGGCCAGGACCACCACACGGCGGGCCCGGTCGGTAAAGCGTTCGAACATCTGTCCCTGCCTCCCAGATCAGCGGGATTCGTGGACCGATCCTACCGTCCAGCCCACCTCTCCCGTTCGGCACACGTTGCAGGATCGTGAACCTCGACCCGTAACCTCGGCGGATGGCCGAGAACCCCCTGCTGGCACTGCCTCACGCCGACACCGATCGGGCGCGGGTGGAAGACGAGCTCCGTGCCGCCGTCACCGCGCCCACCGAGGCGCTGACCGAGATGGCCACGCACCTCATCGGTGCTGGTGGCAAGCGCGTGCGGCCCCTGTTCGCGGTGGCCGCGGCCGCCTGCGGCACGGGTGGGGGTTCCCCCGCCACCCTCGAGGTGATCCGCGGCGGGGTGTCGGTGGAGCTCGTCCACCTGGGGTCGCTGTACCACGACGACGTGATCGACGAGGCCACCACCCGCCGGGGGATCGAGAGCGTGAACTCGCGCTGGGGAAACCTCCGCGCCATCCTCGCCGGCGACTTCCTGCTGGCCAAGGCCTCCGAGATCGCCGCCTCGCTCGGCACCGAGGTGGCCGGGCTGCTCGCCGCCACCATCGGCCGGCTCTGCGAGGGCGAGGTGCTCGAGCTCCAGGACGCCTACCAGGTGACCCGCACCGAGGCCGCCTACCTCACCTCCATCGAGGGCAAGACGGCGTCGCTGCTGTCGTCGGCCTGCCGCATCGGCGCCATCGTCGGCGGGCTGCCGCGCCCCGACGTGGACCGTCTCACCGAGTTCGGCACCGCCTACGGCATGGCGTTCCAGATCGTCGACGACATCCTCGACGTCACCGCCACCGACGAGGAGCTGGGCAAGCCCGCCGGCCACGACCTGGTGGAGGGCGCCTACAACCTGCCCGTGCTGCGTGCACTCCAGGGCCCGTCGGGCCCCGAGCTCCGCACGCTGCTGGGCACGCCCATCTCGGGCGAGGTGTGGGAGCGGGCCCGAGACCTGGTGCGCCAGGGCGACGCGATCGGCCAGTCCGTCGCGGTGGCGCAGGGCTACGTCGACCACGCCGTCGAGCTGCTCGAGCCTCTGGGCGACCAGCCCGGTGCGGTCGCCCTGCGCGGCGCGGCCCAGCACCTCCTCGCCACCCTGGCCCCCGTCGGCGCGTAGCCCCACCCGGGTTCTGCTTGCACCCGGGGCCCTCGCCGGGCACCTCCTGCAAGGAGAACCGAACCCGCTGGCGACCGGCGGCCCTACGGCTTGGGCGCGAGGGTCAGGCCGGGGGTGGCTTCGCGGGCGAGCACGGCGGCGGTGCGGTCGTAGGACGCCGACAGCTCGGCCGCCAGCGCGCCCGACGTGGTGGGATCGGCCAGGGTGGCCACCACCGGCAGCACCCGGAACGATCCCGGCTCGATCCACGTCGGCACCGCCTCCACCCCGCGCACCGACCACCGGCCGTCCTCGGCGCGCTCGGCGGTGGCCACGGCGGTGAGGCCGTCGCTGCGCGGCACCTGGCGCTGGTTGGCGAGCTGGTTGCCGAGGCCCCAGATCACGAAGGTGCCGCCCACCTGACCCACCGGCTGCACCACGTGGGCGTGGTGGCCGACCACCAGGTCGATGTCGGGCGATGGGAGGATCTCCGACGCCACCTGCCGCTGGTAGGCGCTGGGCTCGTGGACGTACTCGGTGCCC
>CAZIVZ010000551.1:0-2258 GCA_964542495.1 uncultured Aquihabitans sp. | reverse complement strand
CCACCAGCTCCTCGCGGAACCCGGGCACCTGCCAGTCGAACCCGTGGGCGTCCACCCGGTTGAGCACGGCCAGCGGGACGTGCACGATCACCCCGTCGCCCACCTCGCCGGGCTCGAAGCGATACGACACCGGCAGCACCACGTCGCCCTGGCGCCACTCGTCGGGGTGGTCGCCCGGGTCGGCGGCCTCGTCGGCGCCCACCAGGTCGGCCACGGTCATGGTGAGCAGGTCGGGCTCGGTGGCCCGCACCCGCTTCCACCAGGTGTCGAAGTGGCGGCCGGACACGACGTCCGAGCCGAGGACCCGGTCGTAGAACGCGAACACCACGTCGTGGTCGGCGAGGTCCCAGCGCCGCAGCTTGTCGCCGAGCTCGCGGACCTCCTCGATGGTGGCGGCGTTGTCGGCCAGGAACCGGTGCCGGCTGGACCACTCGCCACGCACGAGGGCGTGGTCGATGAACAGCTCCCGGGCCAGTTCGCTGTCGACCTTGTCCAGCCCCACGGTGCGGGCGGCCACCACCGGCAACCCGTACAACGTGACGCGCTCGGACGTGACGGCCCGGCCCGAGCGCTCGTCCCACCGGGGCTCGCCGTAGCTGCGCTTGACCAGGTGGCCGGCCAGGTCCTCGGCCCACTCGGGGCGCACGGTGGCGGCCATGCGCCCCCACAGCCGGTTGGTCTCCACGAGCTCTGCGGCCATCACCCAGGCCGGCGGCTTGCGGGCGAGCCCCGACGACGGCACCAGCGCGAACCGAGCCCCCCGCGCCCCCTGGTACTCCCGCCCCTCCTTGTCCTTCATGCCCAGGTGCGAGAGCAGGCCGGCGAGCAGCGCTCGATGGACCTGGTCCGGCGTGGCCTCGGCGGTCGACGGCGAGATGCCGGCCCGCTTGGCCGCCTGGCGGAGCTGGCGGTGCAGGTCCTGCCACTCCCGCACCCGCAGGTAGTTGAGGTGCTCGGCCCGGCACAGCTTGCGGAACCGGTTGGACGACAGCTCCCGCTGCTCGGCGGCCAGGTGGTCCCACAGCCGCACGAGGGCGAGGAAGTCCGAACCGGGCACGTCGAAGCGGCGGTGCAGCTCGTCGGCCTCCTGGCGCTGATCGGTCGGGCGCTCGCGCGGGTCCTGGATGGACAAGGCGGCGGCGATCACGAGCACCTCGCGCACGCACCCCTCGCGGTCGGCCTGCACCACCATGCGGGCCATCCGGGGGTCGACGGGGAGGTCCACGAGCTGGCGACCGAGCCGGGTGAGGCGACGGTGCTCGGCCGGTCGATCGAGCTCGAGCGCGCCGAGCTCCTCCAGCAGGGCGACGCCGTCGCGGATGGCTCGCAGGTCCGGCGGGTCGAGGAACGGGAACGCCTCCACGTCGCCCAGCCCGAGGTTGGTCATCTGGAGGATGACCGAGGCCAGGTTGGTGCGGAGGATCTCGGGATCGGTGAACTCGGGACGGGCGTCGTAGTCGTCCTCGCGGTAGAGCCGGATGCAGATGCCGGGCGCCACCCGACCGCACCGGCCGGCGCGCTGGTCGGCCGACGCCTGCGACACGGGCTCGATGGGCAGCCGCTGCACCTTCAGCCGGTGGCTGTAGCGAGAGATGCGCGCCAGTCCGGCGTCGACCACGTAGCGGATGCCGGGGACGGTGAGCGACGTCTCGGCCACGTTGGTGGCCAGCACGATCCGGCGGCCACGGTGGGGCGCGAAGACGCGGTGCTGCTCGGCCGCCGACAGGCGGGCGTACAGCGGCAGCACCTCGGTGTCGCGGCGGTCGAGCTTGGCCAGGGCGTCGGCGGTGTCTCGGATCTCCCGCTCGCCGCTCAGGAACACGAGCACGTCGCCCGGCCCGTCCCGGCCCAGCTCGTCGATGGCGTCGCACACGGCCTGCACCTGGTCGCGGTCGTCCTCGATGCGGTCGCCGGCCGGGCCCCCGTCGCCGTCGGGGTCGGCGAGGGTCTCGCCGAAGGGCCGGTAGCGCACCTCCACGGGGTAGGTCCGGCCACTCACCGAGATCACCGGCGCGTCGTCGAAGTGCTCGCTGAACCGGGCGGTGTCGATGGTGGCCGACGTGATGACGACCTTGAGGTCCGGACGCCGGGGCAGGAGCTGCTTCAGGTAGCCGAGCAGGAAGTCGATGTTGAGGCTCCGCTCGTGGGCCTCGTCGATGATGATCGTGTCGTAGGCGGACAGCGTGCGGTCGCGCTGGAGCTCGGCCAGCAGGATGCCGTCGGTCATGACCTTCACGAGCGTGGCGTCGCCCACCCGG
>CAZIVZ010000550.1:0-2258 GCA_964542495.1 uncultured Aquihabitans sp. | reverse complement strand
GCCGTTCGGCCGGGTCGACCTGGTTGGTGGTGGTGCCGCCGTGGACCTGGTGGAAGGAGCCTTCGCCCAAGATGCTGGCCACGGTGATGTCGGGCGACGTGCCCAGCCGCTCGTAGAGCTCGAGGTTGGCGTAGCCCCCGCCGGCCACGGTGAAGCGCTCCTCGAACGCGCCCACCTGCTCGAGCTGCGCCCGCTCCACGAACAGGCAGTTGCTCTCCCAGAGCCCGTCGAGCCAGTCGCGGTCGCCCACGAAGTGGCCGATCTCGAACAGCCGGTAGCCGGCCTGGGGCCAGTCGATCTGGTCGAACAGGCGGTCCTCGTAGGCCTGGTCGTACCCGTCGTCCATGGCGTCGCCCTGCTGGCCCGGCCCGGTGTACCACTGCTGGGTTCCCACGATGGCGGGCGAGTAGGTGTCGAGCCCGGCCATCCCGAAGCGCAAGACGCCGGGGGTGAGCACGTGGGCGCCGTCGATCATGAGGGCGAAGGCCCGGCCCCGCCCGGCCCGGATGCCGGCGTTGAGGGCGGGCACCGGGGTGGGCTGAGCGTCCGCACCCAGGTCGATGAACCGGAACTCGGGGCCGAAGGACGCCACGAGGTCGGCGTCGATCGCCTGCCCGGGTGCCGAGCCGTTGTCGACGGCGATGACCTCGTAGCGCAGGCCGTCGATCCCCTCCTGGTACGCGCGCGACAGGGAGTGGAGCGTGCGCTGCGCCTCGCGGCGCATGTTGTAGAAGACCACCACGACGGTGAGGTCGATCCGGTCGGCGGCGGGCACGGGAGCCGGGCCCACGCCACTGCCGGTTCCGCGGCGCGGTTCGGGCAGGGCCCGCACCGGGGCATCCGGGCCGGGCATGCGCCAACCCGCGGTCTGGGCGTCGACGCGATCGATCGGCGCCACCACGCCGTGCTCGGCGCGGAACCGGTCCACGGCATCGAGCGCGGACGCGCTCCCGCCGTGCTCGACCACCACGGCGGCGCCGGGCGCCAGGCGGGGACCGAGCGTGGCCAGCACGGTGCCCGCCTCGTCGGCGGCGGTGCGTCCGATGCGGAGCAGGGCCACCTGCTCCACGGGGGCGTCGGGCAGGGTCTCGGCCAGTGGCCCTTGCAGGAACCGCACCCGCCCGTCGAGCAGCTCGAAGCGGTCGAACGCCTCCCGCACCAGGTTGAGGTCGGCCTGGAAGCCGGCCACGCCGTTGCTCGGGAGGTTCGGGACCTTTCGGGGCTCCTCGGACGACCGGAACCGGTCGGCCACCCACACCCGGGTGCCACCGATCTCGTGGGCGTCGAGCCACGCCCGCAGGAACACCGCGCCACCCCCGTGGCCGGTGCCGCACTCCACGAGGTCGCCGGGGACCTCGTCGGCGCGCACGGCGTCGAGGGTGCGCTCCAGGTGGTCGAGGCGGTGGCGCCCCATGTCGGTGTAGGGCACGAACGAGCCGCCGGTGGGATCGGGACCGGCGGGCGAGAGCCGCTGGCGCACGATCCCCGACCACGTGTCGGGGTCCTGGCGGGCGGGATCGCGCAGCATCCGCGTCTCCACCGGGCGCCCGGCGGCGATCCGGGCGTGGTAGTGCGCCAGGCGGGCCTCGTTCTCGAGGTAGTGGGCGTTGAGCAGCGACGCCTTCACCGTGCGCAGGTACTTGGCGGTGGCCCGCTCGAGCTTCTCGTCGCGCTGGTAGTACACGTTGTGCTGGAACAGCATCGCCTGGAGCCGCACGGTCTCGGCGAGGTGCAGGAGCTGGTTCTTGCCGTGGAGGCTCTGGAGGCGGTCGAGCTCGGCCTTCAACGCCGGCTGGCGCTCGAGGCGCTCCTCCTCGGCCACGATGGCCAGGCCGAAGTAGATCGGCAGGACCACGAGGCGGTACGGCCGGTCGTGCTCGGCCAGGAAGTCGTCGAGCCCGGTCCGCACCCCGTTGCGGGGGCCGCCTTCCTGCTCGGCGTTGCACATGGTCGGGTTGAGGCCGCCCTTGTCGAGCAGGCCCGCCACGCCGGGCTTCATCCCCGCCTGGCGCCACGGCTGGCGGAACTCCTCGGGGATGTCGTCGGGGTCGTAGTAGAGGTCCCGGTGGCCGTAGGGCCAGGCCACGTCGTGGAGGATCAGCAGCGGCAGGGGGGCGTCGTTGGCGCGGGCCACCTCGCGCAGCAGGCGGAGCTCGTTGTAGACGGTGTACCAGTTGTGGTCGCCGTCGATCAGGGCCGCATCCATGGGTGGCCGCGTCCCGAGCACGTTGAGGCTGAGGTCCCGGTGGAACACGTAC
>CAZIVZ010000549.1:0-2266 GCA_964542495.1 uncultured Aquihabitans sp. | reverse complement strand
CGAGCTCACCCCCTACTGAGGCCACCATGTCTGAGGTCCCCGAGGTCCCGTCGTCTGCCGCCGCGCCCGGGGGCGCGCCGGAGCCCCTCGATCGGCGTCCGTTCCTGCGCGCCGTGCTCGCCGTGGCGGTGCTCCTGGTCGCGGTGGTCGTGGTGATCCTCGTGACCCGCGACGAGGGCCGCGACGATGACGTGACCACCGGCGACGGCACCGAGGAGGCCGTGCCGTTCTGGGGCACCACGTGGCGCATCGTCACCATCGCCGAGGGCGGCAAGGACACCACCCCCGACCTGCCCGAGGGCAAGGATCTGCTCGACGCCACCACCAAGGGACGCATCTCGTTCACCGGATGCAACGGCGGAGCGGGTGGCGCGTCGCTCGAAGGCGACCGGCTCGTGGTCGAGGACCTCATGTCCACCTCGATGGCCTGCGTGGACGACGACGGGCAGGTGCTCATGGACCACGACGCCTTCATGGCGGCGTTCCTCAGCGCCAAGCCCACGGTCTCGATCGAGGGCGACCAGCTCACCCTCACCGGCAAGGACGCCACCATCACGCTGGAGGTGGCGACCTCGGGGGGCTCCGGGTCGACCACCACGGCGTCGTCGGGCGATCCCGACGAGCCCGTGACCTCTGAGCCGGTCCTGTGGGGCAGCACGTGGACGATCACGCGGATCGTCGACGACGGCGAGGAGCTCCCCGTGGTCGACGCCCAGGCGTCCGGCTCCGCCCCCGAGATCGACACCACCGACGAGGGGGCCATCTCCTACACCGGGTGCAACGGTGGCCGGGGCGACGCGACCTACGACGCCGGCAAGCTCGTGGTCGGGCCGCTCATGAGCACCAAGATGGCGTGCGAGGACGCCGCGCTGATGGCCCAGGACGAGTTCATCGGCTCCCTCCTGGGCTCGGAGCCCGACGTGTCGATCGACGGCGACACCCTCCTGCTCACCCACGACCAGGACCAGCTGGTCGCCACGCGCCAGACCTGAGCCCCGGTCCGGCTCAACCGAGCAGGTCGGGGCGGTGCCGGCGCACGGCGGCGCCCAGGGGCCCGTCGGGCCAGGTGGGCTCGAACTCGTCGATCGGGATGATCCGGTCCCAGCCCCGCGTGGTCACCTGCTGGCGGATCTGGGGTGTGTGCGTCCAGCGCAGCCCGGAGCGGGCCAGGACGAGCGCGGTGGTGGGACCGCTCGGCAGCACGGCGTCGGCCACCTTCTCGACGTCGGCCCAAGGGGCTCGGAGCACGAACGTGGCGGCCTCGTACTGGATGCCGGCGTCGTCGACCCGGAGCACCGAGGTGCGCTGCTGGCGCACACCGAAGAGCAGCACACCCGTCTGCACCACCGTGTAGCCCACCGCCGCCCACCAGTTGACGATCGCCACCAGCACGGCGGCCACCGGCAGCGCGGCCAGGAGGAAGAGCACCCCGAGCCGCACCAGGCGTGACCGCTGCGACCGGGTCGAAGGGGTGAGCACGAGCGACACCCCCCTTGGCTAGCGCCCGTCGGACCTCCGGGGCCACCCGGGACCGCACGCGGTGGCCGGGAAGGGTCGGGTGCCGGGGTGCGTAGGGTCTCCCATCGTCCGGGCCGACAGGCGGCCGGGTGACGAGGAGCCACGAGCACCGTGCCGAGCAGGAGCGCCAGCAGCGAGCCGCGGCGGTCGCCGCTGACCGATCTCGTCCACCGCCCCACCCGGCGTAGCCGGTTCGGGGTGATCGTCCGGCCCCCCGCGCCGCTTCCCCACGTGGACGGCCTGCTCGCCGGCGCCGCCGAGGTGGACATCACCCCGCCGCCCGGCATGCCCAAGGCGGGGTACTCCGCCAACGCCCACGACGGCAACGGCTTCCGCACACGGCTGCGGGCCCGCGTCACCCACCTGCGTTGCGGCACGTCGTCGCTGGCCTTGGTGCAGCTCGACCTCCTCGGCGGATCGTCGGTCCTCCAGCACCTGGTGGCCGACGCGGTGGCCGACCGGACCGACATCCCGCTCGCCGGCATCTGGATCGGCGCCACGCACACCCATGCCGGCCCGGGCCAGTTCCTCGGGACCGACTTCTACAACCACCACGCGTCGAACCGCGCCGGGTTCGACCCCGCCTGGACCGACTTCCTGGTGGAGCGCATCTCGGCGGCGGTGATCGATGCCCACGACGGTCGCGGCCCGGCCACCGCGGCGCTGGGGTCCACCGAGGTGTGGGGCCTCACCCGGAACCGGTCCCACGACCCCTACGTCCACAACGCCACCGTCCCCGACAAGCGGC
>CAZIVZ010000548.1:0-2273 GCA_964542495.1 uncultured Aquihabitans sp. | reverse complement strand
GGTGCTGCGGCGGGGAGCCCCTCCGGGCTCCAAGGTGGTCGGCGCATGGCTTGCGGCCGGCGACGCCCGCCAGGTGACGGTGGACGCCCACGGCCGCTGGTTCGACCCGGACCGCACCGCCCATCACGTGCTGCACGCCGATCCCACGGCGGCGGTCACCGCGCTGGCCCGCCTGGTGGCCCGCCCGGCCACCGAGGTCTGGGCCGGACGCTGGACGGCGGCCGAGCGGGCGGCGTCGAGCGCGGTCGACGACGTGCTGGCCCGCCACCCCGAGCTCACCGAGCCGGCGGTGGCCCGCCTCCTCCTGGGCGCCCTGCCGGCGGGCGCCACGCTCGTGGTGTCGTCGTCCATGCCGGTGCGAGACGTCGAGTGGTTCGGCGGCCGCCGAACCGGGGTGCGGGTGCTCGCCAACCGGGGCGCCAACGGGATCGACGGCGTGGTGTCCACCGCGGTGGGCGCCGCCCTTGCCGCCCGGGGGACCGGTGCGCACACCGCGGTCCTGGTGGGCGACGTCGCCTTCCTCCACGACGCCAACGCCCTGCTCGGCCTGCGGGAGCGGGGCGTCGACCTCACGATCGTGGTGGTCGACAACGACGGCGGCGGCATCTTCTCGTTCCTGCCCCAGGCCGACGCCCTCCCGTCGGCCCGCTTCGAGCAGCTCTTCGGCACGCCCCACGGGGTCGACCTCGCCCTGGTGGCCGCCGCCCACGGCCTGGTCACGGTCGAGCCCGCCGCGGTCGCCGACCTTCCGGCCGCCCTCCGGGCCGCCCTGGACGGCGGCGTCCAGCTGCTGCGCGTGCGCACCGACCGCGCCGCCAACGTCGCCGTCCACCACGAGCTCCACGCCGCCGTCGCCGCCGCCCTCTGACCGCCTCCGACCGCCGGGTGCCGTGGTGGTTCTCCTTGCAGGAGGTGCCCCGCAGGGGCACCGGGTGCAAGCAGAACCGGATGAAACGGGTGCCCTGGTGGTTTTCCTTGCAGGAGGTGCCCCGCAGGGGCACCGGGTGCAAGGAAAACCCGAACGGCCCGGTGGGGACGACGCCCGGGGATCAGGGGCGGACGATGGCGGCGAGCATGGCCTGGAGCTTGGCGCGGGTCTCGATGAGCTCGGTGGACGGGTCGGAGTCGCCCACGATGCCGTTGCCCCCCACGAGCCGGGCGACGTTGCCGTCGATGTCGGCGCCACGGATGCCCACCGCCCACTGGCCGTTGCCGGCGGCGTCGACCCAGCCCACCGCGCCGGCGTAGCGGCCGCGGTCGAAGCCCTCGAGCTCGGCGATGACGGCGAGGGCGGCCTCGCGGGGCCGGCCGCACACCGCCGGGGTGGGGTGCAGCGCCTCCACCAGCTCCAGGATCGAGGCCGGCGGGTGCGACAGACGGCCCTCCACCGAGGTGGCGAGGTGGGCGACGTTGGCCAGGGCCACCACCGAGGGCTCGGGCTCGTAGTCGACGTAGGACGAGAAGGCGAGCAGTCCGTCGTGCACGGCGTCGATGGTCACCTGGTGCTCGTGGCGGTAGGTGGGCGACGAGAGCAGGGCGGCGGCCAACCGGGCGTCGGCGGCGGGGTCGCCGCGCCGGGGGGCCGTGCCGGCCATGGGCTGGGCGCGGACCACGTCGCCGGTGCGGCTCACCAGCAGCTCGGGGCTGGCGCCGCAGTAGCCGTCGACGAGGTAGAGGAAGCAGTCGGGGTAGGCCTGGCCGAGGCGCGTGAGCACGGTGGCCACGGGGATCGCCTCGTCGGCGGTGACCACCACCTCGCGGGCCAGCACCACCTTGTCGAGCTCGCCGGCGCGGATGCGGGCGGTGGCGGTGGCGACGGCGTCGGTCCACTCGCCAGGGGGCCGCGTGGCGCGCACCTCGAACGAGCTGGGGCCGGGCCGGGCGCCGGGGGCGACGGCGTCGGCCAGGGCGGCGTCGAGTAGGGCGAGGGCATCGGGCTCGGGCGCGTCGGCGGCCACCACGGTGGTGATCCAGCGGGTGCCGTCGGCGTCGCGTGCCACCACCAGCTCGGGCACCACCAGCTCGGCGGGCGCGCCGGGCAGGAACGGCAGGGCGCCGAAGGCCACCGGGCCGGTCCCGGGCTGGCCGGCAGCGGTGGGGGAGCCCTCGCTTGCGACGGCGCCCAGCGCCTCGAGTGCCTGGTGGCGGGGGAGGCGGGCGGCCACGCCCCGGCCGCCGAAGCCGATGCGCCCGCGCGAGAACAGCACCCCGTGATCGCCGGCCACCGCGCCGAGGTCGACGTCGCGGTCCAGGCGGGCGGTGCGGGCGACGAG
>CAZIVZ010000547.1:0-2283 GCA_964542495.1 uncultured Aquihabitans sp. | reverse complement strand
GCCCGAGCAGGCCGTCGAGGTGGCGGCGGCGGCCGACGGCGTGATCGTGGGCACCGCCGTGGTGCGCCGGATCCTCGAGGGTGCCGCCCCCGAAGACCTCCACGCCTACATCGCCAGCCTCCGCGCCGCCCTCGACGCCGCCTGACGCCTCCTGACCCACCTGGCCCACCTGGTTCTGCTTGCAGGAGGCGGCCCTGCGGGCCACTCCGTGCAAGGAGAACCAGGGGCGGGCAGGATGGCGAGATGGCCGACGAACGCATCGAGGTGCAGCGCACCATCCCCACCGACCCGGGGACGATCTTCCGCATCCTCGCCGACCCGCAGGGCCACGTCGCCATCGACAGCTCCGGCATGTTGATGGCGGCCAGCGGCCACCTGGTGGCCGCGGTGGGCGACTCGTTCACGGTCCACATGGACCGCGACGCGCTCAACGACTACCCGCTCGACCTCTACGACGTGACCATCAGCATCACCACGTTCGAGCCGGACCGGGAGATCGCATGGACGATCCTGGGCCAGCTGTCGCTCGGCCACGTGTACGGGTACCGGTTGGAGCCGGTGGAGGCGGGAACGCTCGTGACCTCGTACTACGACTGGTCCTCTGTGGCGCCCGAGTGGAAGAACATCTTCCCGGTGATCTCGTCGGGCGCGCTGCGGGCCACGCTCGGCATCCTCTCGAGGACCGCGGCCCCGGGCATCGCGCGGCCGCTCGGCTCATGAGCGGTCCCCACGGGTCCGCCGAGGATCCCGACGGCGGCCCGCACCGGGTGGAAGACGACCTCGGGCAGAGCGAGCTCATCGAGTCGGCCGGCATGCAGAACTCGGTCGCGGTGGCCGGTCCTGCCGCCCTGGTGATGGTGCCCGTGGCCTGGGCGCTCACCGCCCTCGGTCGGGCGCTGCGCCGGCTGCGCCAGCGCTGATCCGCCGGCGCACGATCACCGCGGTGGCGGTGGCGGCCGCCGCGCTCCACCACGGCAGCGCCGCCCACCGCAGCGCGTTCGACACGGTGCCGCCCGACCCCCCGTGCAGCACCACGGTGGCCAGAGCGACACCGCACGTCGCCATGACCACGGCGTAGGCGGCCAGCCCCGGAACCAGGCCGGGAGGCGTGGCCCTCGGCGTGTGCCCGACGTGGCGCGGCCGGGCCCGGAGCGCGCCCACGGCCACCGCCGCGAGGTACCCCGTGAGCACGATGGCGCCCACCACGCACCAGACCCAGGCCATCAGCACGCACAGGATCAGCAGCGCCCGCATGCGCGCTCATCTTGCCAGGCCTCGGCGGCTGCGGAGGCCGGGCCGCACGCCCCGACGACGGGTCAGCCTGGGCTGAAGAAGGCGCCGGCCACCACCCAGTTGCCGTTGCGGCGCTCCACGTCGACCTGGATGGTGTTGTTGGTGGACCGGTCCCGGAACAGGCAGCCACCGGTGTCGAACTCGCCGGTGTCGCAGCCGCGGTAGAGCTCGTAGGGGCCGGGCACAGCGAGGAAGATCGCGTCGATGGCGGCCACGTCGGCCACCTGGGCGGCGCCGACGCGGTCGTTCTTGGTCCACGCGTCGTAGAGCACCAGGGCGGCGTCCTTGGCCTGGGGTCGGCCCACGGGAGCGGGAAGCGTGGTGGAGGTGGGTGCCGCGGTGGTGGAGGTGGTCGACGTGGCCGGTGCGGTGGTGGTGGCCGGCGCGGCATCGTCGCTCGACCCGGAGCACCCGGCGAGGCCGACGGCGAGCGCGAGGGCCGAGCTGCAGCAGACGGCGACGAGCGAGCGGGTGAGCGATCGGGGGCGGACCATGGCGCCGAACGGTACCGGAGCGGCCACGCTGCGCCCGCCCACCCCGCCCACCCCGCCCACCCCGCCCACCCCGCCCACCCCGCCCACCCCGCCTGCCCGTCCGCCGGGATGCCCCGTCCCCCGCCGCAGGTGTGCGTGTTCGATGTCGTCAGGAGGACTTGAGCACGCGCGCCTTGGGTCGGTGCGCCGGTCTGCCGCGCAGGTGTGCGTGTTCGATGTCGTCACGGGGCGTCGAGCACGCGCACCTCGGGTCGGCGCGCGGGTTCGGCGCGGCGAGGTCAGGCGTCGTCGAGGTGGCGGTGGAGGAACTCGACGGTGCGCGACCACGCCAGCTCGGCGGCGTCGGGCACATAGGCCGCGGGCCGGTCGGACTCGGTGAACCAGTGGCCGGTGCCGGGATAGCGGTGGAAGTCGACCTCGTGTCCGGCCAGGCGTAGCTGGGCCTCGAGGTAGTTGACGTCGTCGTCGGACTCGAACTCGTCGTGCTCGGCGAAGT
>CAZIVZ010000546.1:0-2285 GCA_964542495.1 uncultured Aquihabitans sp. | reverse complement strand
AGGACGTGCGGGTCGCCGCCGTACTTGGCCTTGTAGGCCCCCCCACCCCCGAAGTTGAAGCGCTCGGCACCGCGGTCGCGCCAGGTGCGCAGCGCCGTCCACATGAGCGCTTCGTTGGGCAGGAGGTGCTGGTGGGACCGGTCGCTGGCGCCCATCCAGAACTCGGCGGTCCCGCCGGGCAGGCCGGGGAAGATCCCCGTGGCCGCGGGCTCGCCGGCGGGGGTGCGGGCCCGCAGCGCCAGCAGGTGACCGGTCGGGCCGAGGTGGCGCAGCAGCGCCGCCACCCGCTCGGCCGGGTAGGTGGGCACCCGGCCGCGCTTGGCGAAGGCGGCGGACACCTGGTGGTAGTACTCGGCCACGAAGGGCCCGGGGTCGGTGGGGTCGACCTGCTCGACCTCGATGCCGTTGCGCAGGGCACGTCGCACGTCGCGGCGGCCGTGGGACTTCATGGCGGCGAGCAGGGCGGCGTCGTCGCGCGCCAGGTCGAGCTCCCAGCCCGGCAGATGGCCCAGCCGGAACCCGCTGGGCACGCGGGGGACGCCGGCGAGCGCCCGGTCGGCCACCTCTAGGTGGACGCAGCCCAGCTCGCCGAAGGCGAACGGCGCCAGGGCGCCCACCGCGGCCACGCGGTCCACACCAGGGACCAGGTTGAACCCCATGGCCGCGGTGGTCCACCCCCGCATCGGCGAGCCCAGGATGCGCAGCCCGAGCCGCCGGACGAGCGCACCCGTGAACCACCCGACCGGCTCGGCGTCGTCGAGCACGCGTGCCAGCACGGGCTCGGCCCCCTGGGTCTCGGCCAGGAAGTCGAGCCAGGCCCGGGTCTGGGCCACCGTGCGATCGGGGGCGGCGTCGAGCTCGGCCCACGGCACCGCCGGTGCCGCCACCCGCTCGAGGTGGATCACCCCGGGCTCCCCGCGCGTCGAGCCCGCGCCTTGCCCAGCTCGGTGCGGGTGCGGGTGCGGAGGTGGTCCAGCACCCACCGGTTCTCCAGGCGGGCCCGCGCTCGGTCCGACAGCAGGTCGTGGTGGCCGGGCTGGGCGCGGAGGTGGTCGAGGAGCGTGGCCACCGGCACGAACCAGCCGCGCCGCTCGGCCAGTCCTTCCATCACCCGCACGAAGCGCGGGTCGAGCCGGCCGTGCTCGGTGAACTCCACGCCGAAGTGCGTGTAGACGATGCAGGCGCCGCCGGACTCCTCGAGCCGATCGAGCGACCCGGGGTGCACCAGGTCCAGGAACGGCTCGCGGTGGGGAGCGTGGCTGGCGGCGAACCAGCGGTTCACGTACGGCCGGCGGGGGTCGTGGTAGGGCATGTCGGGGCAGGCGGCCAGGGTGTCGATCTCGTGGAACGAGAAGTTGCGCCAGTAGTCCACCCGATCCCGGAGGACGTCGGCCCAGAAGTACGGGCTTGCGGGCACCGCTCCCTCACCGACGGGTTGGCCCGGCCGGGCCAGGGCGAGCGCCCGCCCGTAGGCGCGGGAGCGCAGCCCGGTGAGGCGGCCCGGTCCCCAGCACACGGCCTCCAGGTTCCCGGAGTGGTCGGCCCCGGTGCGAGGGTCGTGGCCGAAGAGGTCCCGGAAGCGGTCGAGGGCGGCGATGGTCCCGGCTCGGGTGGAGGAGTGGTCGGTGGCGTTGTGGTAGCCGATCTCGTGGCCGGCCCCTTGGAGGCGGCGCACCCAGGCCAGGTAGTCGGGGTCGGCGCAGGTGGACCCGGTGGTGTGCACCGGGCGGGTGGGGCCCACGGGCCAGACCGACTTGGTCACCCGCATCCCGAGGTCGGTGAGCAGGTCGTACACCGGCGGCCCGGTCTCGAGCGTGGCGAAGTCGGTGTCGTCGAAGACGGTGAAGGCGAACCGGGCGCCGCCGGGCCACGACGGCCTGCCGATCGGGAGGTCTGTTGCCACATCCAACACTAGAACGCGTTGCAGTATGGTCGCCCGCACCACCACCAGGGTCCACACCACAGGGGAGTTCCACCATGCGCGCAGCCGTGCTGCTCAACACCGGCGACGAGAAGCTGGAGATCGTCGACGACCTCGAGGCCCTCCCGCCCGGCCCCGGCGAGGTCACGGTGAAGATCGAGGCCACGGGCGTCTGCCACTCGGACCTGCACGCCATGAACGGCTCGCTGCCCCAGCCCGTCCCGTTCGTGCCCGGTCACGAGGGCGCCGGCATCATCAGCGAGGTCGGCGAGGGCGTCACCGGCCTGGCCGTGGGCGACCACGTCATCGTGGCCTGGTCGCCGCCGTGCGGGACGTGCAACAACTGCGTGGAGCGCAAGTCCCC
>CAZIVZ010000545.1:0-2287 GCA_964542495.1 uncultured Aquihabitans sp. | reverse complement strand
CATGCGCACCCGCAAACCGGTCCCGGTCCACAACCTCAAGGTCACCCGGAAGGGGAAGGTCAAGAAGCGCAGCGTCCTGTGGCGCATGCGCCGGGCCTTCTATGTCGCCGCGCTCGCCGTCACCGTCGGTGCCGCCGGGCTGATCTACGTGCTGAGCCAGATCGAGCTCCCGGTCGACCCGCGGGTGGCCTCCGAGCAGAAGCAGACGTCGTTCATCTGCGCCGCCGACGTGCAGGTGAACTGCAACGCCACCAACGCCATGGCCCAGCTGCACGGCACCGAGGATCGCGTGCTGGTCACCTACGACCAGATCCCCCCGGTCCTGCGCCACGCCGTGGTGTCGGCCGAGGATCGGGACTTCTTCGAGCACGGGGGCGTCGATCCGGTCGGCATCGCCCGCGCCGCATGGCAGGACCTGCGCAACAAGGGCGTCCGCCAGGGCGGGTCCACCATCACCCAGCAGTACGTGAAGCAGGAGTACCTCACCTCCGAGCAGACCGCCACCCGCAAGATCAAGGAAGCGGTGATGGCCATCAAGCTCGAGCAGGAGATCTCCAAGGAGGAGATCCTCACCCGCTACCTCAACACCGTCTACTTCGGGCGCGGCGCCTACGGGGTGCAGGCGGCCTCGCGGGCATGGTTCAGGGTCGACGTCCAGGCGCTCGACGCCGGCCAGGCCGCGTTCCTCGCCGGCCTGCTGCGCAACCCCAACGGCGCCGACCCCTACAAGGGCCCCAACTCGCTCAAGGAGGCCGAGCGGCGGCGCCGCGTGGTGCTCGAGGCCATGACCGAGGAGGGCTACCTCACCGTCGCCGAGAAGCGGCAACTCCTGGCGGTCCCCATGGACCCCAGCGACCCCGACGTCGGACCGGACGGTCCCTTCATCGTGGCGCCGCCCAAGGTGTCCACCCTCGGGGAGAACGTGAAGGGCAAGGAGTGGGGCAGCGAGTACTTCGCCGAGTACGTGCGGCAGTGGCTGGTGAAGGAGTTCCCCTCCGACGTGGTCTACGGCGGGGGCCTGAAGGTGTACACCACCCTCGACCTCAACATGCAGAAGGCTGCCTACGACGCCGTCACCCAGACCCTGAACCGCGCCGGCGACCCGTCGGCGTCGGTGGTGTCCATCGACGATGCCGGTCAGGTGCGGGCGATGATGGGCGGCACCGACTTCGCCAACAACAAGGTGAACCTGGCCACCGGCAAGGCCGGCGGCGGCTCGGGCCGCCAGCCGGGGTCCACGTTCAAGATGTTCGCCCTGGCCGAGGCGGTGCGCGAGGGCTACTCCATCCAGTCGGTGCTCCCCGCCCCGTCGAAGCTCGAGATCACCGACCCGGCCTGCCTGAACGGCGAACCGGCGTGGAAGGTCCGCGGCGGTCCCGGCGGTGCCGCCTCGCTCGTCAGCGCCACCAAGAACTCGATCAACACCGTCTACGCGCAGCTCATGGTGCGGCTGGGCCCCGAGAAGGTGCTGGCGCTGGCACGGGAGATGGGCGTCGCCGAGCCGGGCCTCGAGCCGTTCTGCGCCCTCGTCCTCGGCGGAGGCCAGGTCTCGGTGCTCGACATGGCCGCGGGCTACTCCACGCTCGCCAACAACGGCGTGGCCAAGTCGCCCATCGTGGTCACGCGCGTCGAGTTCCCCGACGGCCGGGTCAAGACCTACGCCCCAGAGACCAAGCAGGTGCTCACCCCGGAGCAGGCAGGCCGGGTCACCTACGCCTTGCGGCAGGTGGTCAACGGCGGCACCGGCTCGGATGCCAACTTCGGTCGTCCGGCGGCCGGCAAGACCGGCACGACCCAGCAGAACGTCGACGGCTGGTTCGTGGGCTACACCCCCAAGCTCACCACCGCCGTGTGGATGGGCTACCCCGACGAGTCGAAGCCCATGGACAACGTCCACGGCATCAAGGTGCAGGGGGGCACCTTCCCGGCGCGCATCTGGCGAGCCTTCATGCAGACCGCCACGGCCAACATGCCCGCCGACGAGTTCCCCGAGCTCGACAAGGACGTGTTGATCGCCGGTGAGACGCTCGACACGAGGTACGGCCGCACCAGCGTGATCATCGGCAGTGGTTCCGCAGGGGGCACGGGCGGGGGCACCGGAGGCGGAACCACCCAGACCACCCGACCGCGCCAGACCTCCGGTACCACCACGGTCCCGCGCTCCACCACCCCGGGCAGCACCGCGCCCGCCACCACCGCCCCGGCCCCCACTGCACCGCGGCCCACCGCGCCGGCCCCCACCGCCCCCCGGCCCACCACCCCGCCCCCCCCCGCGCAGCCGCCCACC
>CAZIVZ010000544.1:0-2293 GCA_964542495.1 uncultured Aquihabitans sp. | reverse complement strand
GAGTCGGTCGATGCGGTGAGGTGAGCTGAGGTGCGGCGAGACGAGAACGTGTTCCTGTTCCATCGAAGCTGGGTTGCGGGTGGCCCGGCACGCGAGCATTGGACGTGGCCGACGACGACCTGCGGGTCACCCGGAGCGTTCGGATCCCCCGGAGCGAGCTGGAGGTCCGGTTCCGCACGTCCGGCGGGCCCGGGGGCCAGCACGCCAACAAGGCGGCCACGCGCGTCGAGCTCTCCTTCGATGCGGCCACGTCCCCGTCGCTGCTGCCCCGACAGCGCGAGCGGGTGGTGGAGCGGCTCGGTCCGGTTGTGCGGGTGGTCGTCGACGACGAACGCAGCCAGCTCCGCAACCGGGTGCTGGCCGAGGAGCGCCTCGCCGCCCGATTGGCCTCGGCCCTCCACGTCGACCCGCCCCGGCGGGCCACCCGACCCAGCCGCGGGGCCAAGGAGCGGCGCCTCCAGTCGAAGAAGCTCCGGTCCCAGACCAAGGCGAACCGGCAGCGTCCGGGTGCCGAGGGCTAGCAGCCACCATCGTCCCGTGGCGCCGTCGAAGGTATTTCTCCCGGGCTTGTTCACACTTCGGTGCCGAACGCGCCCTGGAGGGGTGTGCAGCATGCACAGACGATCACGAGAGCTGAAGATCCCGTGGTCGACGGTGCAAAGCCTTGGGAGGCGCACGGGCGAGGCAGGCCCGGACCGATGAGGTCCGGGCCCGCCCCCGGTTCTGGGGACTCCTCGGCTCCGAGGCCGCTGCGACCCTCGGCGGACCCGGTGGTCCGCATGGTCCCGGCGGCCACCACCGCGTGGTCGGACCAGGTGCGGCTCACCTACCTCGAGGTACGAGGCCCGCTGTGGCGCGCCCTCGTGGCCTGGTCGGGTGAGGTCGACGTGGCCGACGAGGCGGTGGCCGAGGCCTTCGCCCAGTTGCTGCGGCGCGGTGACGAGGTGACCGATCCGGCCGCGTGGGTCTGGCGCGCCGCGTTCCGCGTGGCCGCCGGGGACCTCCAGCGGCGCCGGGGTCGGGCCCGTCGCGGCGCCGACCCCGAGGCGCTGGAGCTGGTCCCGAGCGTCACCGACCGGCTTCCCGACGACGCGCTCGATCTCGTCGAGGCCCTCCAGGCCCTGAGCGACCAGCAGCGCCACTGCATCGCCCTGGTCGACGTGGCCGGCCACACCGCGCCGTCGGCCGCCGAGATCCTGGGCACCAGCGCGGCCACGGTCCGCGTCCAGCTCATGCGAGCTCGTCGTCAGCTTCGCGCCCTGCTCGCCGATAGTCCCTTCGATCCCGGTGCCCCCTCCGCCGGCTCCGAGATCAACCCCGAGACGAGATCATGAACCGCCACCCCGACCGCGACCGACTTCGCGCCCTCGACGGCGTCGAGCCACCCGACCAGTGGGACGACATCGTCCTGCGGGCCGAGACCGACCTCCCGCGCCTTCAACTCCGGCCGGCCCGCCCGTCCCACCGCCTCCTGGTCGCCGCGGTGCTCTTGGTGCTGGCGGGCGTGGCAGGCGCGCTGGTCCTGTCCACATCGACGGGTGATCGTGGCGAGCCTGAGGCCGTGGCCGCCGACGGCGGCAGCACGCCGGCGTTCCCGGCCGGCGGGGGCGGCGCGCCCGGCCCCGCTGCCACCACGCCTGACGGCATGCCCGTCCCCACCACGGCTCCGCGCGGCTCGGGCGGGAGCGGCGGCGACCGCGGCTCCGGCTCCGCCGGATCGACCGGCTCAGGCAGCCAGGCCGGCGGTTCCTCGGGTTCGGCCGGCAGCGGTTCGCGCGCCACCACCACCACGGTGGCGCCGGGGCAGACCACCACCACGGCGGTCGGCCCCACCTCCACCCTCCCTGGGGCCACGGCCACCACCGTCACCACGCCCACCGAGACCACCGCCGGAGACGAGGTGCCCACCGACCCGCCGCCATCGCCGGTGTGGGGCAAGCGCTGGCAGGTGCTGCTCATGGCTCAGGCTGGCGTCAGCCGCCCCATGGGCACCGACCAGCTGATGAGCATCGACGCCCGCTCCGAGGGTGAGCTCACCGTGGTGGTGTGCAACCGGATCGCCGCCTCGGCGGCGATCGAGGCGGACCGCCTGGTGGTCACGCTGGGCGCCGCCACCGGGCGCGTGTGCGGGGAGCCGCTCGACGGGCACGAGGCCTTCCTGACCGCGTTCCTCGACAGCGACCCGGTCTTCGCCTCCGACGGAAATAGGCTCGTGCTCACCGTCGGAAACCGGCGGGTCGAGCTCACCCCCTACTGAGGCCACCATGTCTGAGGTCCCCGAGGTCCCGTCGTC
>CAZIVZ010000543.1:0-2294 GCA_964542495.1 uncultured Aquihabitans sp. | reverse complement strand
GTCCTCGGGGTGGGCGGCCCGCTCGAGGGCCTCGTCGAGCGACACGTACTCGTCGCTGAAGAGCTGGAAGAGGGCCTGGTCGAAGGTGGCCATGCCGTGGTAGTCGCCCTCGGTCATGAGCCGCTCGAGCACCGCCGGATCGGCCGCCGACTGGATGGCGTCGCGGACCTTCTGGGTGCCCACGAGCGATTCCACCACCGCCACCCGGCCGCGGGCGTCGGCACGGTCGACGAGGCGCTGGCAGATCACGCCGCGCAGCACACGGCCCAACGTCTGACCGATCGGCGCCTGCTGGTGCGGCTCGAAGCGGTCGACCAGGGCGGCCACCGTGTCCGTGGCCGACAGGGTGTTCATCACGGCCAGCACGAGACGGCCCGACGCGGCAGCCGCCAGGGCTTCGCGCACTGACGCAGCATCGGGCAGGTCGCTGGCGAAGATCACGTCGGCGTCCTGGCGGGAGGCGCGCCGGATCGCGTGGGCGACGTCCATCGTGTCGGCGCCCACCTCGCGCTGGCTGATGATGGCGATGCGATCGGCGTGGAGGACCTCGATGGGGTCCTCGATCGTGACGATGTGGCGCGCCTGCAACGCGTTGATGTGGTCGATCATCGCCGCCGCAGTGGTGGTCTTTCCCGACGCGGCCGGGCCGGAGATGACCACGAGGCCATCGCGGGACTCGGCCAGGTCGGCCACCACCCTGGGCACCCCGAGGTCGGCGATGGCCGGGGCCCCGGGCACCACGCGCCGGATGGCCAGGCTCACCGAGCCACGTTGGCGGTAGACGTTCACGCGGAACCGGCCGAGGCCCGGCACGCTGTGGGCCAGATCGGTCTCGCCGTGGGCCTTGAACTCGGTGGCCTTGTCGGCCGGCATCAGCTCGGCGGCCAGCTCCTCGATGGTGGACGGGTCGAGCGCGTCGAGCGTGGTGCGCTCCAGGCGGCCGTTGCGACGGATGCAGGGGGGAGAACCCACCTTGACGAGCAGGTCCGAGCCTCGCTCCTCGAGCAGGTAGTGCAGCAGGTCCACGACTCGGGTCACGGGGACGGTCTCCTCTTCGCAGGGGCAGGCGGTGCGCCGGCGACGCCCTCTGCCCCTACCCGTCGGCCAGTGCACCCCGGATGTTGAGGGCGTCGGCCACCACCCGGGCACCCGGACCGCCCGAGGTGGCCGCCTCGGGCCGGTACGCGCCGTCGTCGACCAGGGCCGACAGGACGGCGCCGGTGGAGTGGCTCAGGGCGACGAGGTCGTAGCCGCCCTCGAGGAAGAGGAGCCGGCGACCCACCGGCACCAGCCCCACCAGGGCACGGGTGAGGTCGGCGAAGTCGGCCGAGCTCAGACCCAGGTCGGTGATGGGGTCGCGGTGGTGGGCGTCGAAGCCCGCCGAGATCAGCAACCAGGTGGGCCCCCACGCCTCCAATGCCGGCAGGATGAGGTCGTCGAGCGAACGTCGGTAGGCCTCACCGGACGTGCCGGCCGGGAACGGGAGGTTGAGGGTGGAGCCCCGCCCCGGCCCCTCGCCCACGTCGCCCAGACGGCCCGTGCCCGGGTACATGGGCCACTCGTGCATGGATGCATAGAACACCCGGGGGTCGGTCCAGAAGATGTCCTGGGTGCCGTTGCCGTGGTGCGCGTCGTAGTCGACGATGGCCACCCGCTCGCCCCGATCGGCAAGCGCCGCCGCGGCCACAGCCACGTTGTTCACCAGGCAGAACCCCATGGCCCGGGTGGGCAGGGCGTGGTGGCCCGGTGGCCGGACGGCGCAGAAGCCGGCCGCGCCCTCTCCGGCCTCCAACCGCCGGATGAGCTCGAGGCCCGCGCCGGCGGCGAGGCTTGCCGCCTCCCAGGACGCGGACCCCACGTGGGTGTCACCGTCGAGGTACCCGCCCCCCTGGGCGCAGAACGACTCCACCGCGTCGGTGTAGGTCACGGGGTGCACCCGAGCCAGGTCGGCCGCCGCCGCCGCCACCGGTGCCACGGCCACGAGCGCCTCCCGCAACCCCGCGGCATCGATGCCCTCCTCCACCGCCCGCAGGCGCGCCGGTCGCTCCGGGTGGCCCACGCCCGTGTCGTGGTCGAGGAACCGGGCGTGGGTGGCGTAGAGCACCGACATGGGGCCAAGGGTAGGACCGATGCCCGGCGGCCACCGCCCGGCATCGGTGCGCGCCGCCGCAGGCTCGCGAGCGACACGTCGTAGGGTCGTGGTCGCGTGCACCTGTCCACCCCCACCCCCGCCGCCCACCATGGCCCTCGATGACCGGCGCCCCCGGTCCCGCCGTCGCTTCCACGCGTCCGCC
>CAZIVZ010000542.1:0-2296 GCA_964542495.1 uncultured Aquihabitans sp. | reverse complement strand
CCCGCCCACCCCGCCGGCCACCCTCGCGCGAGCGCGCCAGATCGCCCTCGCCAACGGGGTGCACCACGCCTACACGGGCAACGTGCACGACCCGGCCGGCCAGAGCACGTCGTGTCCCACCTGCGGCGACGTGGTGATCCAACGCGACTGGTACCGCCTGGGCCGGTACCACCTCGACGACGCCGGCCGGTGCCGCTCGTGCGCCACGCCGATCCCCGGCGTGTTCGACGGCCCGGCCGGCACCTGGGGACCACGGCGACTGCCGGTGCCGCTCCACGGGTCCCAGCCCGTCGCCCTCCCCCACCGCACCGAGGAGCAGCCGTGAACGCGCCCGCCCCCGCCGACTCGCCCCACCGCGTCCGACCGCCCGCGGTGGCCGGCACGTTCTACCCGGCCGAGCCGGCCGCGCTGCGCGCCGCGCTGCGTCGCTCGTTCGCCGACGCGGTGGCCGAACCGGTGGTGGTCGACGCCCCCAAGGCGCTCGTGGTGCCCCACGCCGGGTACGTCTACTCGGGTCCGGTCGCGGCATCGGCGTACCAGCGGATCGCACCCGTCGGCCATCGCATCCACCGGGTGGTCCTGCTCGGGCCGAGCCACCGCGTGGCCTTCCGGGGCATGGCGCTCAGCACCGCCGACGAGTTCGCCACCCCGCTCGGGCCGGTTCCGCTGGACCGGGCCGCGGTCGACTCCTGCGCGGGTCTTCCCGGCGTGGTGGTGAGCGACGCCCCGCACGCCCTGGAGCACAGCCTCGAGGTCCACCTCCCGTTCCTGCAGAGCGTGCTCCCCGCGTTCGCGCTGGTGCCCGTGGTGGTGGGCGACGCGTCGGCCGAAGAGGTCGCCGGGCTGCTCGAGCACCTCTGGGGTGGACCGGAGACCCTCGTCGTCGTCAGCACCGACCTGTCGCACTACCTGACCTACGACGAGGCGGTCCGGGTCGACGCCCGCACCGCGGCCGCCATCGTGGCCCGCCGGTCCGAGGACGTGCGCGACCACGACGCCTGCGGCTGTCGGCCTCTGCGCGGCCTCCTGCGCACCGCAGCGCACCGGCACCTCGTGGTCGAACAGATCGACCTGCGCAACTCCGGCGACACCGCCGGGCCCCGAGATCAGGTGGTCGGCTATGGCGCCTTCGCCCTCACCTGATCCGGCCACCGCGGCCGCACTCGACGCCATCGCCGGGCCCGGCGCGGTGGTGGCCGCGTCGGAGGCGGCCCTTCTGCTGGACCTGGCCGAGGCGTCCATCGTCGCCGGCCTGAACGGCGAGCCGCTGCGCGTGCCCCCGCTCGAGGATCTGCCGCCGGAGCTGCGTCGCGAGGCCGGCGCCTTCGTGACCCTCACGGTCGATGGGGCGCTCAACGGGTGCATCGGCGCGATCGAGGGGGCCGGGCCGCTGGGCCAGGAGGTGGTGCGCCTCGCCCGATCCGCCGCCTTCGCAGACCCCCGACTCCCCGCGCTGCGCCGCCAGGACCTGCCTCACCTCCAGATCGAGGTGTCGATCCTGTCGCCGTTCGAGCCGCTGGCGACGCGCTCGCGAGCCGAGCTGGTGGCCGCGCTGCGCCCCGGCACCGACGGCCTGCTCATCGCCGCCGGCCGCCGCCGAGCGGTGTTCCTGCCCGACGTGTGGGACCAGCTCCCCGATGCCGGTGCCTTCGTCGACCACCTCTACCGCAAGGGCGGGCTGGAGCCCGGCACCTGGCCGCCGGGGATGAGCGCCCACCGGTTCACCACCGAACGCTTCGAGCGCCCCTTCCGACCTCGGGCCTGAGGTCGGAAGGGTGCCGCTCCCACCGCGGGACGTTCGGCCCTTCACAAGAGCCGGTCAGACGTGCAGGCTTCGTGGGACCGGAGCGGTCGATCGCCGGCCGCCGGAAGGAGAGCCGTGGACGCAGAGGAACTTCGCACCAAGGTGGAGCAGCTCGTGGCGCGCAGCCAGGAGGCCATCGTGGAGGCCAGCCACCGACTGGCCGAAGGCATCGCCAGGGAGGCCAACCGCAACGTCCCGCCCGTGGCCGAGGACGTCACCCGGATGGTCGACGAGGTGTTCGACTTCGCCCAGAAGGTGATCGCCGAGCAGCGCAAGGTGGTCGGCGAGGTGTTGCGCAACGTGAGCGAGACCCTCGAGGATGCCGCGGACACGGCGGCCGCCACCGCCAAGAAGGTGGCGAGCAAGGCACCGGGCGCCAAGAAGGCGGCTCCCCGCAAGGCGGCGGCGAAGAAGGCTCCGGCCAAGAAGGCCGCCGCGGCCAAGAAGGCCCCAGCCAAGAAGGCGGCTGCGAAGAAGGCCCCCGCCAAGAAG
>CAZIVZ010000541.1:0-2301 GCA_964542495.1 uncultured Aquihabitans sp. | reverse complement strand
CCACCACGAAGTCGTCGCCGGCCTCGGCCACGTCGGACAGGCCCAGGACCTGCACCGGCATGGACGGCCCGGCCTCCTTGATCTGCTTGCCCTGGTCGTTGATGAGGGCCCGGACACGTCCCCATGCCGCGCCCGCCACCAGCGGATCGCCCACCTTCAGGGTGCCACGCTGCACCAGCACGGTGGCCACCGGGCCCCGGCCGGCGTCGAGCTTGGCCTCGAGCACCACGCCCTTGGCCCGGCCGTCGGGGTTGGCCCGGAGGTCCTCGAGCTCGGCCACCACCAGCAGGTTCTCGAGCAGCTCGTCGATGCCGATCTCCTGGAGCGCCGAGATCATGCAGACGATCGTGTCGCCGCCCCAGGACTCGGGGACGAGGCCCCGCTCGGCCAGCTGGGCCAGCACGCGGTCGGGGTCGGCGTTCTCTCGGTCGATCTTGTTGACGGCCACCACGATCGGCACCTCGGCCGCCCGGGCGTGGTCGATGGCCTCGATGGTCTGGGGCATGACCCCGTCGTCGGCCGCGACCACCAGCACCACCACGTCGGTGGCATCGGCGCCACGGGCGCGCATGGCGGTGAACGCCTCGTGGCCCGGGGTGTCGATGAAGGTGATGGGACGGCCGTCCTTGACCACCTGGTAGGCACCGATGTGCTGGGTGATGCCACCGGCCTCGCCGGCCACCACGTTGGCGTTGCGGATGCGGTCGAGCAGCTTGGTCTTGCCGTGGTCGACGTGGCCCATGACGGTGATGACCGGAGCCCTGGTGAGCGAGGTCTCCTCGTCTTCGTCGTCGTTGAGCTCGTCGACGCCGAGTACCTTCTGGAGCTCGACCTCCTGTTCCTCGCCGGGGTTGACCAATCGGATCTCGGCGCCGATCTCGGCGGCGAACAGGTCGATCATGTCGTCGGACAGGGACTGCGTGGCCGTGACCATCTCGCCCTGCTGCATGAGGAAGCGCACGACGTCGGCCGCGGTGCGGTTCAGCTTGGGGCCCAGCTCCTGGGGTGTGGAGGCGCGCTCGATGACGACCTCGCCCTCGGGCACGGGCGAGTTGTCCGGCGTGTAGGACGGCATGTCCATCGGCTGGAGCTCTTCGCGGTTGCGACGACGACGCCCCTTGCGACGCGGGGGACGACGACCGGCAGGACCGCCGGGACGCCCCCCGGGACCGCCGCCGGGACCGCCACCGGGGCCACCGCCGGGGCGGCTGGGGCCGACGCCCGCACCGGGCACGTTGGGCCGCGGGCCACCCATGGGACGGTTGCCACCGGGGCGGCTGGTGCCACCGGGAGGACCGGTGCGGGCGCCCGGCCCACCGGGACCGGCGGGCCGGGCGGCGGTGCGTCCGCCGAGGCCGGGAGGCGGCGGGATGGGCTTGCCGGTGAGCGAACGCGGCGGCGGGGGCGGCGGGATGGGCTTGCCGGATGCCGAGGTGGGCGCGGCGCCCGGTGCGGCCGGTGCGGCCGGAGCCTCGGGGGCGACAGGCGCGGACGCTGCGGGCGCCTGCGGTGCGGCGGGGGCCGGCGGGCGGGCCGCGGGCGGGCTCAGCACGGGCGGCTGGGGGCGCGCCGGCGGGGCGGTGGGCGCACTGGGGGCTGCCGGGGCGTCTTCGCGTCGGGGTGCGGGGCGAGGCGGGGCCGAGGCGCCGCTCGACCGGACCACGGGCCGCGCCGGCGGCGCGGCGGGTGGCGGTGAGGCCGGTGCGGGTGCAGGCGCCTCGTCGGCCGGGGCCTCGGGTGCGGCGGGCGCAGCAACGGCAGCGGCAGCCGGGGTGGGCGCCGGCACCTCGGCCACGGGGGCCGGTTCGGCGGCCGGGGTGGCCGAGGCCTTCTTGGCCGCCGCCTTCTTCACGGGAGCGGGCTCTTCGGGCTGCTCGTCTCGGACGAGGCCCTCCTTCTCGGCCTTGCGGCGGACCCGGTCGGCCTGGGCGTCCTCGATGCTCGACGAGTGCGTCTTGACCCCGATGCCGAGGGCCAGCGACAGGTCGAGGGTCTCCTTGTTGGTGAGACCGAGCTCCTTGGCGAGCTCATGGACGCGGATCTTTGCTGCCAACGTGGGTTCGCCAGCCCTTTCTGGGTCGTTCGGTGCGTGCTGGGTGGCCCGACTGGCGCCGGGCACGGGTCCTCTAGTCTCGCGCAGGCGGGTGATCCGGCACGAAGCGGCCGGGCTCGGGAGCCGGGCCGCCGGCGAGATCGCCACGCAGCGCTGCGATCGCCTCGGCGGGGATCGCGGTGCGGAAGGCCCGGGCGAAGCCACCCCGACGGGCGGCCGACTCGAGACATCCGGGGGAGTCGAGGCAG
>CAZIVZ010000540.1:0-2301 GCA_964542495.1 uncultured Aquihabitans sp. | reverse complement strand
CACCACGGCCACGGCGGCGATGTCGGGGTGGGCGGCGAGCTTGTCCTCGACCTCCCGGGACGACACGTTCTCGCCCCCGCTGATGATGATGTCCTGCTTGCGGTCGACGATCGACAGGTTGCCGGCGTCGTCGAACCGCCCGACGTCGCCGGTGCGGAACCAGCTCTCGTGGAACGCCGCCGCGTTGGCCTCCGAGGCGCGCCAGTAGCCCTTGGTCACCTGCGGCGCCCGCACCGCGATCTCGCCAGGAGCGCCGGTGGGCACGTCGTGGCCGTCGTCGTCGAGCAGGCGCACCTCCACGCCCGGTCCCGGTCGACCGGCCGAGGTGAGCAGCTCCGGGTGGCCGGCCAGGGCGCGGCGGTGCTCGTCGGGGCCGAGGAACACGGCGTTGCCGGCCAGCTCGGTCATGCCGTAGCCCTGGTGGAAGTCGGTGCCGAACCGCTCGACCGCACGGGCCAGGAGGTCGGGGGCGATCGACGACGAGCCGTAGCTCACCGATCGCAGCGGGGCGAGCGTGCCGCCCGTGGCATCGAGGTGGTCGACGACGGCGTCGATCATGGTGGGTGCCAGCGACACGTTGGTCACCCGGTGGCGCCCGATCTGCTCGACCAGGTGGGCGGGGGTGAACTGCCGCATCACCACCACCGGGCGACCGGCGCGGTGGAACAGCACCACGTTGTACCCGGCCACGTGGCACAGCGGGAACGGGAACAGGTACACGTCGTCGGCGCCCGTGGGCCGCACGGCGATGGTGCCGTCGACCGCGGCCAGGAGGTTGGCGTGGCTGAGCTCCACCACCTTCGGGGTGCCCGACGTGCCGCTCGTGGCGATGAGCCACGCCGTGTCGTCGGGCGCCAGGTCGGTGGGAGGTTCACGGGTGGCCGAGTCCGGGTTCGCGTCGCCGACCACGAACCGCCCGTAGGTCACGGCGCCGCGGTGGTGCCCGCCGATGCTCACCACCACCGGCGCCAGCTCGGCGAGGGGACCGGTGGCGGCCAGGTCGGCGAGCTGGTCGGCGTCGCCCACGAGCACGGCCGGCTCGAGGCGGGCCACCGCGTCCCGCTTGGCCGTCGGGCCCAGGCGGTGGTTCACGAAGCCCAGCACGCGCCCCGCCCGGGGCACGCCGTAGTAGGCGTCCACCCACTCGGGGCCGTTGGCGGCCACGAACGCCACCCGGTCGCCCCGTTCGCTGACCGCCGCCACCGCCCGGGCCAGCCGGTGCACCCGATCGTCGAGCTCGGCGAACGTGGTGACGGCGTCGTCGACGATCAGCGCCGCCCCGCCGGGTCGGGTGGCCGCAGCCTCCGAGACGAGGTCGTGCAGCAGCATCCTGCGACCCTACCGACGGAGCCGGGGCGGGGATGGCTGCGATCCGTCGCCGGGACTGCGATGCTGGTCGCATGGCGATGGGTGGCGGCGGGCGGCCGGCTCGGCGGTGGGACGGCTGATGCGACCCCTGGCCGACCCTCGACTGCGGGTGGCCTTCGCCGCGATCGACCGCGCCGGCTTCCTCACCCTCGACCAGCTCCGCCACGCTCCGGAGGACCACCCGCTGCCGATCGGTCACGGCCAGACCAACTCGCAGCCCTCCACCGTGGCCAACATGCTCGAGCTGCTCGACGTGCGTCCGGGACAGCTCGTGCTCGACGTGGGGGCGGGGTCCGGCTGGACCACGGCCCTGCTCGGGCACCTGGTGGGTCCCACGGGCCGGGGGGTCGGGGTGGGGCGGGGGCCGCGGATCGCCCGTGGGGAGCGGCCAACGTCGCCCGCCACCACCTGCCGTGGGCCACGGTCCAGCTGGCCGAGCCCGGCGTGCTGGGCGTGCCCGAGGAGGGCCCGTACGATCGGATCCTGGTGTCGGCCGACGCCGTCGATCTGCCCGACGAACTGCTCGACCAGCTCGCCGACGACGGCGTGCTGGTGATCCCGGTCCGGGGCCGGATGCTGCGGGTGGTGCGCCACCCCGACGGCACCGCCGAGGCCACCGCGCACGGCACCTACTCCTTCGTGCCGCTCCTGCGCCCCTGAGGCGGGGTCGCCGGGCGCCGACCAGCCCGGAAGAGCGACCTTGGTAGCTTCGGCCCGATCGCCCGAACCCAGGTTGGAGGAGCACCGTGGACGAGACCGTTCGCCAGCACAAGATCACGCTCGATGAGTCGGAGATGCCGACGGCTTGGTACAACCTCGTGCCCGACCTGCCGAGCCCGCCGCCGCCTGCGCTGCACCCGGGCACCCTCGAGCCCGCCGGGCCCGACGACTTCGCCCCGCTGTTCCCGATGGACCTCATCCTCCAGGAGGTGT
>CAZIVZ010000539.1:0-2302 GCA_964542495.1 uncultured Aquihabitans sp. | reverse complement strand
GTCGCTCACCGAATTGAGGATATGCCATCCACCAACCCGAAACGAGGAAATCCGCCTCTGACCTGCACACTATTTCCGAACAGTCTCTGAAAAGTCCCAGAGTCGCGTCTGCGGAACTGGCTTGCTGACAATGAGGTCGAGACCGCCGGCAAGCCGGGCTCACAGAGGGCGAGCTGGCCGAACTCTCCCGTGAGATCCGAAGCACCCGCCAGGGGCGAGAAGCGCCGGTGAAATGGTTCTCGGACACGTTCTAGCCAGCAAACGCGGATCACCATCGCGCCTGTCCCGCAGGTCTTGGCTCATGAATCACCCCAATTTGGCTTGTCCCGTCTGTCTGGTGCGAGCCTGGTTCGCCGGTAGTGTGAAGGCTGGTTGACACGGGCTCACAGCCAGGCCTCTCGCGTGCTTCTCGGACGGCAGACGGTATGCCCCATGACGCAAAGGCGACTATCACCAGCGGCACCAGCCGAGCGCTCCATCCCTCGGCTTGCTCTCCGGCCCGCCGGAACTGGCCGGGCCGGATCAACATCAGCAGGCCTACTGCACCTAGGATGAGAAGGAATGGGATGGTGGTGTAGTAGTTGGCGGTACCAAGGCAAGCATACATTAAACCACTCAGTCTCGGGGCTGTAAATGCAAGGTCCTGCTAGCCGGAAGTGACCTCCTAGTCAAGAGCCTTCCAAGCTATTCCGGGAATGTATGACTTGACTGAGCGATACGATTCGGTGTCACAATCGCACAGTCTATTCAGCACGTAGCGCGCGGGCTTCTTGACCCAGCCCCAGGCCTGCCAAGTGTGAAAAGTTCCAAGGTTGGCAGAGAAGTTCGCTGGATTCCCGTACCGGGTCAAACCCAGCGCACCTAGGACATACCAATCGTGTCGCCATGAGAATGCACAGGTCGATATTGCTGCGGTTGTCGCGCTCGCGCCGGCACATCCGCTCCATCCGTTCAGGGCGTCAATGTGCGGCGCGTTGGAGATAAGCGCTAGGGCACCGACTCGCCCTCCAAATCCAATACTCGGACCACCACCTGCACTAAATACGATCTCGTGCCGAGAACTTGTATCAACCAGGGCGCAGAGCTGGGCGCTGATATTCACAATCCAACGGCTTACGGACACTGCCCCGCAGACGCCTAACACGAATTCATCATTGCATCGTGGCCTCCCGCACGAATGCGGATCACGAGGCCGTAGACCCGCCAGCAACCGCCGCGCACCCATGACTCCCCCTCGCCGAACAGCACCAGCCGCTCGAACCGCCGGTGAATCCTTCGACCTTGCGCCCGCCCGCGGACGCTGTCCATGGGCCATTCGGCACGGGTAGGTTCCGGTCGGGCCAAGTAGCGCTTGGACGCGAGCCGGCGGTGTCTTGAACCGGTGGCCCGGGGCGGGACCGTTGGTGTCCCGGCCCAGGTCCGCGTTCAGCTCTTGGTGCGGAAGTAGTCGAGCACGGCGGCGGAGCCGACCGCGAGCTCGGTCCACGGCTTCCAGCCGAGGTGGATGCCGGCTCGGCCGGCGTCGAGCGCCGAGCGGGGCACCTCGCCACCGCGGGCCGGGGCCAGCACGGCGGCCTGGTCCACCTGGGCCACGCGGGCCATGGTGGCGTACAGGTCGTTGACCGAGGTCTCCACGCCGGTCCCGATGTTGAGCAGCAGGCCGCTGCCCTTGTCGGCGGCCCGCACGAAGGCGTCGACCACGTCGTCGACGTACACGTAGTCGCGGGTCTGCTCACCGTCGCCGAAGATGGTGCACGGCTCGCCACCGAGCAGGCGCCCGGCGAAGATGGCCACCACGCCGGCCTCGCCGTGGGGGTCCTGGCGCGGCCCGTACACGTTGGCCAGGGCCAGCGCCGTGTACTCGAGCTGGTGGAGCTCCCGGTAGGCGAAGAGGTAGTCGCCCACCACCTTCTTGGCCACGCCGTAGGGCGAGATCGGCTGCTGGGGGTACGACTCCTTGACCGGGATGGCGTCGCCGTCGGGCTCGCCGTAGATCGTGCCGCCGCTGGAGGCGAACACCACCTTGCGGGTGCCGGCGCGCCGGGCGCCCTCGAGCACGTGGAGGCTGCCGACGATGTTGATCATGGCGTCGAGCACCGGGTCGGCCACCGAGGTGCGCACGTCGATCTGGGCGGCCAGGTGGAAGATCACCTCGGGCCGGCGCCGCTCGACGAGCTCGGTCACCGCCGCGTCTCGGATGTCGACGCGGTGGAGCTGGAAGGCGTGGTCCGGGTTGGCGCGGGCGTCGGCCAGGTTGGCCAGCGAGCCGGTGGAGAGGTCGTCGACCACGTCGACCTCGTGG
>CAZIVZ010000538.1:0-2306 GCA_964542495.1 uncultured Aquihabitans sp. | reverse complement strand
GGGAGCAGCGAGAGGGTCTCGGCCACCACGTTGACCACGCCCTCGGCGGTCTCCAACCGGCCCCGCACCAACAAGGCGGGTGCCGTCTGCACCAGGCGCCGGTGGTGGACCCAGCAGCCCTTGGACACCACCACGTTGACCAGGCCGGTCTCGTCCTCGAGGTTCAAGAACGTGGTGCCCCCGGCGGTGGCCGGGCGCTGGCGGTGGGTGACCACGCCGCCCACCAGCACCCGGCTGCGGTCCGGGCGCCCGGACAGCTCGGCGGCGGGCACCACGCCCAGGCGCCGCAGCTCGTCTCGCAGGAAGCGGGTGGGGTGGCCGTCGGGGGACACCCCGGTGGCCCAGAGGTCGGCGATGGCCGTCTCCTGCGGGCTCATCCCCGGCAGCGGGGGCGCCGCCGCCCCCGTGACGATCCCGGCCAGGCGGTCCGGCCCGCCCTGGGCCACCGCCCCGGCCGACCAGATGGCGGTGCGCCGCGACGACCCGTCCCCCGAGCTGCCGCCCTCACCGCCCTCACCCTCGCGCTCGAAGCAGCCGAACGCGCCTGCGGTGGCCAGGGCCTCGAGCTGCGGGAGGGTGAGCGGGTGGCGGCGGGCCAGGTCCTCCATGGAGGCGTAGGGCCGGCCGGCGGCGACGGCCCGGGCGAGGTCGTCGCCGATGCCGCGCACCGAGGCGATGCCGAGGCGCACCGCGAGCCCTCCGGTGCTCCCCTCGCACGGCTCCAGCGTGGCCCCGTCGGCCGACGCCGACAGGCACGGCGTGCGCACCTCCACGCCGTGGCGGCGCGCGTCCTGCACCAGCGTGTGCGGTGAGTAGAAGCCCATGGGCTGGGCGTTGAGCAGCCCGGCGCAGAACGCCGCCGGGTGGTGGAGCTTGAACCAGGCCGAGGCGTACACCAGGTAGGCGAAGCTCACCGAGTGGCTCTCGGGGAAGCCGAAGTTGGCGAAGGCGGCGAGCTTGGCGTAGATCTCGTCGGCCACCGGCCCGCCGATGCCCCGCTCGGCCATGCCGTCGTAGAGCCGCTGGCGCAACCGCTCCATGCGCTCGGTGGAGCGCTTGGACCCCATGGCCTGGCGGAGCTGGTCGGCCTCGCCCGGGCTGAAGCCGGCCACGTCGATCGCCATCTGCATGAGCTGCTCCTGGAACAGCGGGATGCCCAGGGTCTTGCGCAGCGACGGCTCGAGCAGCGGGTGCAGGTAGGTGACGGGCTCCTTGCCGTTGCGACGGCGGATGTAGGGGTGGACCGACCCGCCCTGGATGGGACCGGGCCGGATGAGGGCCACCTCCACCACGAGGTCGTAGAAGGTGCGCGGCTTCAGGCGGGGCAGCGTGGCCATCTGGGCGCGGGACTCCACCTGGAACACCCCGATGGAGTCTGCCCGGCACAACATGTCGTAGACGCCGTCGTCCTGGGGGACGGTGGCCAGGTCGACGGTGGGGTCGGCGGTGGCCCGCACGAGGTCGACCATGTGGTGCAGCGCGGTGAGCATGCCCAGGCCCAGCAGGTCGAACTTGACCAGGCCGGCCGCCGCGCAGTCGTCCTTGTCCCACTGCAACACGCTGCGGTCGGCCATGCGCCCCCACTCCACCGGGCACACCTCGATCACCGGTCGATCGCAGAGCACCATGCCGCCCGAGTGGATGCCCAGGTGGCGGGGGAAGTGCTCGACCTCGGCGGCCAGCTGAAGCACCTCGCGGGGGATCTCGTGGTCGGCCACGTCGTGGAGGTTCCCGGCCACGCCCTTCCAGGGGTCGAGCTGCTTGGACCAGGCGTCCTGCTGGCCGGGGTCGGCCCCCAGTGCCTTGGCCATGTCCCGCACCGCCGAGCGGGAGCGGTAGGTGATGACGTTGGCCACCTGGGCGGCGCAGTGGCGGCCGTAGCGCTGGTAGACGTACTGGATCACCTCCTCGCGGCGACCGCTCTCGATGTCGAGGTCGATGTCGGGCGGGCCGTCGCGCTCGGGCGAGAGGAACCGCTCGAACAGCAGCCCCAGCTTCACGGCGTCGGCCTTGGTGATGCCGAGCGCCCAGCAGGCGGCGCTGTTGGCGGCGGACCCCCGGCCCTGGCAGTAGATGTCCTCGCGGGCGCAGAACTGCACGATGTCCCAGACGATGAGGAAGTAGCCCGGGAACCCGAGGGCCTCGATCACCGCCAGCTCGTGGTCGATCTGGCGCCACGCCCGCTGGCCGAACGATCCCCCCTCGGCCGGGATGGTGGCCGGGCGCGGGCCGTAGCGGTCCGGCCGTGACGCCCCCTCGGCCACCAGCCGGCGCAGGAGGGCCATCTCGTCGAGCCCAGGGGGGCA
>CAZIVZ010000537.1:0-2309 GCA_964542495.1 uncultured Aquihabitans sp. | reverse complement strand
TAGCCCTCGCCGACCGCCGGGCCGACCTCGTAGCCGCACGTGAGGCCCACACCGGTCAGGCTGAAGCTCGACAGCGTGAAGACCGCGATCCGCCCCTCGGCCACCACCTGCCCGTCGACCGAGAGCGTGGCCGGTCCCCCGCCGCCCTCCTCGCGCTCGAACCGGAACCCGAGCAGGCGGCGACCGGGCGGCACCCGGTCGGCCGCCTCCACCACGTGGCGCTCGCGGCCGTAGAGGTTGTGGACGTAGCGCAGGCGCCCGTCGAGCAGGTGCAGCGAGAAGCCCCCGAGCACCGACCCCTGGGCGAGGAGCACGCCCTCGGCCACGCCGCCCTCCGGGATGGTCACGTCGACCTCGATGGCGTGGCCGCGGTTCTTCACGCTGATGGCCGACGGTTCGGGAACCGGCGAGGCGCCCGGGTAGTAGGTGGCACGCCGCCGGGCCCGGCGGCGGTCCGGCTTGGGGTTGTTGATGGTGTGCAGGATCCGGTTGTCGAGCGGCAGCACCTGGTTGCGACGGGCCTCGTCCCACCAGCGCGCCACCAGGGCCGCCAGCCGCTCGGGCTCATCGGCGGCGCGGTCGTGGAGCTCCGCCGGGTCGACGGCCACGTGGTACAGCTCCCACCGATCGTCCTCGAACGGGTCGTTCCAGTTGATGCCGTCGTCGTAGAGCGGACCGATGGGCTTGAAGGTCACCGCCTTCCAGCCGTCGTGGTAGATCGCCCGGCTGCCCAGCATCTCGAAGTACTGGGTGAGGTGGCGCTCCGGCGCGCCGGCGCCGTCGGGACCCACCACGTCGGCCAGGCTCACGCCGTCGAGGTGGGTCTGGGGCACGTAGCCGATGGTCTCGGGCGGCTCCACGCCCACCAGCTCGAGGATCGTGGGGAGGAGGTCGACGGCGTGGGCGAACTGGCGGCGGACGGCACCGCCGGGGCCGAGGCGGGCCGGCCAGCTCACGATGCACGGGTCGGCCACGCCGCCCTCGTGGACCTCGCGCTTCCACCGTCGGAACGGGGTGTTGCCGGCCATGGTCCAGCCCCACGGGTAGTTGTTGTGGGCGGTGGGGCCGCCGATCTCGTCGATGCGGCGCACCAGCTCGTCGTCGGTGGCGAAGTCGATGTTGTGGATCCGCGCGTCGTTGATGGAGCCGGAGGCACCGCCCTCGGAGCTGGCCCCGTTGTCCGACACGACGATCACCAGCGTCTCGTCGCGGTCGCCCGTCTGCTCGAGGAAGTCGAGGAACCGCCCGAGCTGGGCGTCGGTGTAGGAGAGGTACGCGGCGAAGCACTCCATGAACCGGGCCGCCACCCGGCGACGGTCGGCCGAGAGGCAGTCCCACGCCGGCACCCACGGCGGGCGCGGCGCCAGCTCGGCTCGCTCCGGTAGCAGGCCCGACGCCACCTGCCGGGCGAAGACCTCCTCGCGCCACACGTCCCAGCCCTGGTCGAAGTGGCCGCGGTAGCGCTCGATCCACTCCGGCGGCGCGTGGTGGGGCGAGTGGCACGCGCCCGGGCACAGGTACACGAAGAACCGCCGGTCGACATCGACGGCGCGCAGGTCGGCCACCTGGGCGATGGCCCGGTCGGCCAGATCGGCGCTCAGGTGGTAGCCCTCCTCGGGCGTCCGGGGCGGAGGCACCGGGTGGTTGTCGTGGTAGAGCGCGGGCACGAACTGGTGGGTCTCGCCGCCGTGGAAGCCGTACCACCGGTCGAAGCCGCGCCCGAGCGGCCACGAGTGGCGCGGCGCGGCGGCGCTCGTCTCGTCGTCGGGCGTCAGGTGCCACTTGCCGACGGCGTAGGTGGCGTAGCCGTGCTGGCGAAGGATCTCCGACAGGAATCCGTTCTCGATCGGGATCTGGCCGTCGTAGCCCGGGTAGCCCACGGCCAGGTCGGCGATTCGGCCGAGGCCGTTGCGGTGGTGGTTGCGCCCGGTGAGCAGGCACGCCCGCGTGGGCGAGCACAGGGCGGTGGTGTGGAAGTTGGCCAAGCGCACGCCGTCGGCTGCCAGGCGGTCGATCACCGGCGTGGCGATGTCGGAGCCGTAGCAGCCGAACTGGGCGAAACCCACGTCGTCGAGCACGATCAGCACCACGTTGGGCGCGCCGTCGGGCGGGGTGGGAACCGGCGGCCACCAGGGCGTGGAGCCGCGCCAGTCATCCGCGATGACGCCCTCGAAGGCTGGGGTGGGACCGCCGCTCATCGTCAGCTCAACAGGTCGGGCTGCTCGGCGGTGATGCGGTCCCAGAGGGGCTGGAAGCTGCATCAGCCGGCCAGGTCCGAGACCACCTGGGCGGCGGTGGCCAGGGCGTGG
>CAZIVZ010000536.1:0-2316 GCA_964542495.1 uncultured Aquihabitans sp. | reverse complement strand
AGCGGCGGGAGCTGATGGACCACCTCGCCGACAACGAGGTGCCCAACGTGGTGGTGACCTCCGGGCACACCCACATCTTCTTCGTGTCCGGCCTGCGCCCGGACTACGACGACCTCTCGGGCTCACCGGTGGTGGCGAGGGAGTTCGTGTGCGGGTCGCTCACCGCCGATCCCGACCCGCGCTCGCAGTACTTCCCGGACCTCCCCCGGGCCGACGCCGAAGCGGCGATCCACGGGCTCGAGACCGCCTTCCTCGGCGTGAACCCCCACGTCGACCACATCGACCTGCTCGACCAGGGCTACGGCCTGGTGACCTTCACCCCCACCGAGGCGGTGGTGGACCTGCGGGTGATCGACACGTTCGACGAAGATGCGGTGGCCGTCACCACGCAGAGCTACCGGATCGGCGTGGGGGAGCTCCCGTGGTTCCCCGGGCAGGGGGAACCGTCGCCCACCGGTCCCGTGGATCCGTCCGACCGCACCGACACCGACATCGACATCGCCCCCGGCGCCACGCCCCGGCCCGGTTCCGCCGACTACACAGGATGACCACCATGCGCATCGGGATCTTCGCCGGCCAGGACGACCTCACCGAGGTCCTGGACATGGCTCGCACCGCCGAGGCCCAGGGCTTCGACAGCCTCTGGCTCCCCCAGGTGTTCTCGCTCGACGCCATCGGCGCCCAGACGGTGGTCGGCCACGCCGTCCCCCGCATCGAGCTGGGCACCGCGGTGGTGCCCACCTACTCGCGACACCCGATCGCCCTGGCCGGCCAGGCCCTGACCGCGTCGGCGGCGAGCGGGGGACGGTTCACCCTCGGCATCGGGCTGTCGCACCGGCTCGTGGTCGAGGACATGTACGGCTTCTCCTACGCCAAGCCGCTGCGCCACCTGCGCGAGTACCTCTCGGCCCTGATCCCGCTGCTCGCCGGTGAAGCGGCCGACGTGGAGGGGGAGACGCTCACGGCCAAGGCGCGCCTCGCCGTGCCCGGCGCCGGTCCCGTGCCGGTCCTGGTGGCCGCGCTCGGTCCCCGGATGTTGGCGCTGGCCGGGGAGCGCACGTCGGGGACCATCACCTGGATGACCGGCCCTCGGACCGTCGCCGAGCACATCGTGCCCACCATCACCAGCGCGGCTGAGGCGGCCGACGTGGGGGCGCCACGGGTGGTGACGGCGCTGCCGGTGGCCGTCACCGACGACGCGCCGGCGGTGCGGGCCATCGCCGCCAAGGTCTTCTCGATCTACGGCATCCTCCCGTCGTACCGGGCCATGCTCGACCGCGAGGGCGCCGCCGGCCCCGAGGACGTGGCGCTCATCGGCACCGAGGCCGAGGTGCGCGCCGGCATCGAGCGCATCCGCGACGGTGGTGCCACCGACTTCGTGGCCGTGGAGTTCTCGCGCGACCCGGCGGTCGCCACCCCCACCCGCGACCTGCTGCGGACCCTGCTCTGACCGCCGGCGCGACCCCGTTTCCGGGTGGCGCCGTCAAACTTCTGGCATCATGTGTGTCACTACTTGGACGGGTCGGGAGCCCGGCCTGATGGAGGCACCATGACCATCGACGTCACCCTGCTCGGTACGGGGAGCCCGCTCCCGTCGCCCGATCGGGCCGGCCCCGCCACCCTGGTGCGGGCCGGCGGGCAGACGTTCCTGTTCGACGCCGGGCGCGGGGTGGGCCTGCGCCTCGCCGCCGCCGGGGTGGTGGCGCCGATGCTCACGTCGGTGCTGCTCACCCACCTGCACAGCGACCACATCACCGACCTCAACGACCTGGTCACGAGCCGGTGGGTGATGAGCCCGGCACCGAACCCGCTGTCCATCGTCGGGCCGGTGGGCACCGCCGGGGTGGTCGACGCCGTCATGGCGATGCTGGGCCCCGACATCAGCTATCGGATCGCCCACCACGACGACATGACCCAGGGCCCGCAGAACGTGGTCACCGAGGTCGGCGGCGGGGTGGTGCACGACGCCGGTGGGGTGCGCATCGTGGCGGCCGCCACCGATCACCGCCCGGTGGAGCCCACGCTCGGGTTCCGCGTGGAGCACGGCGACAAGGTGGTGGTGATCGGCGGCGACGGGGTGCCCTGCGCCGGGCTCGACGAGCTGTGCGCCGGTGCCGACGTGTACGTACAGACCGTGCTGCGCGAGGACCTGGTGCGGGCCGTGCCCATGCCCCGGTTCATCGACACGATCGACTACCACTCCACCATCGAGCAGGCGGCCGACACGGCCCAGCGCGCCGGCGTGAAGACCCTGGTGATCACCCACCCCGTGCCCGCGCCCGCCCCCGGTACCGAGCACGAGTGGATCGAGATCGC
>CAZIVZ010000535.1:0-2328 GCA_964542495.1 uncultured Aquihabitans sp. | reverse complement strand
TCGAACACGGCGCCGATCACCGCGAGCACCATCAGCCACCCGAGGTTGAGCCCGAAGGCCCGGTCCACCAGCGGGATGGCCGCCACCGACGCGCACGAGAGCACGTCGGCGCCGACGGCGGCCCGCCGGCGCCCGAGGGTGTCCACCACCGTGCCCGAGAACAGGCTCGACACCAGCAGCGGCAGGGCGGTGACCGCGGCGAGCAGACCGGCCGAGCCGGCGCTGCCGGTGCGTTCGAGCACGAGCCACGGCAGCACCACCAGGGCGGCCCCGTTGCCCGCGCCCGAGACCAGGGTGGCCGCCTCCAGCAGGACGAGCTGCCCCCACCGCTGCTCGCGACCCGGTCTCACCGGCTCAGTCTGGCGGGTCCACGATCCGGATCTGGCCGACGTTTCGGGTACCGAAGTGGTCGCCGACGAGCCCGTTCCCTACCCGAAACCCGCGACTCCGGTTCTGGGTATCGAAGTGGTCGCCAGCGAGCCAGTTCGCTACCCGAAGCCCGGGCGACTGCGGCCGCCGGACCGCCGCCCTCAGCGGGTGAAGAGGAGCTGGAACTCCACGGTGCCGGTGTCGGAGACCGACAGCACCACGGGCGCCTGGGGCACGGACACGCCGAAGTCGCTGAAGGCGATCTCGGTGCTGCCCACCACCACGAGCGTGCCCTCCTTCACCTGGGCGTCGATGGCGACCTCCACGGCCTGGGTCTCGCCGTGGATCGTGAGGTCGCCCTTGGCGGTGACCGAGACGGCCTCGCCGGTGGTGACGGCGTCGCGCAGCTCGATCGGCTCGGTGAGGGTGAAGGTGGCGGTGGGGAACTCGCCGGTGGCGAGGGCATCCTGCACCCGGTTGTCCCGGCGGTCGTTGTTGGTGGTGATGGTGGTGAGGTCGACCTCGAAGGTGGCCTCGGTGGCCTCCGTGCCCTCGATGGTGAGGGTGCCGGTCACGTCGCCGGTGCGGCCCACCGCTTCGGAGTCGCCGACGCCGGCGAGCTCCTCCTCGATCCGGAACCCGGCGAAGGTGCCGGTGGCCGACTCGTAGTCGAACTCGCCGGTCTCGGTGTCGAGGTTCCAGCTGCCCGAGTAGTCGGTGGGCTCACCGCCCGCGGTGGTGCCGGTGCCGTCGCCCGAACCGGCGGCCGTGGTTGTGCTCACCTGCTCGAGCGCGTTGTCGAGCGACACCTTCTCGGGCGAGTCGTCACGCAGGAACCAGAACACGAGCCCGCCCGCCACCACGGCGAGCAGGACGGCGGCGATGATGAGCTTCTTCACGGTCGACATGCCCCGAAGCGTAGGGTGCGCCAACTCAGACGGGACTGGGCGGAACCTGCACATCTCCCGCGGACCTCCGGGATACTTGTGGGCCGCCCATCCGGAGGATCCCCTGTTGCGACGACGAGACACCGTGCGGCCCCGGGTGGTGATCGCCGGCATGGGCGACACCGGGGTGCTGGTGGCCATCCACCTCCGGCGGCGGTTCGACGTGGTGGGCGTGGCCACCCGACCGGCCCTGGTGAGCGGCCAGGAGCTGGGCAACCGCCTGGCCGATCCCGCCCACTGGCGTCGCAACTTCCTGATCCCGTTCCCGAGCTTCAAGCGCCTCGACCGCGTGACCACCCTCCACGGCCGCATCACCGCGGTCGACGAGGAGCGCGCCGAGGTGGCGGTGGACCTGGCCGACGGCACCGCGCAGACGGTGCCCTACGACGTGCTGGTGATCGCCTCCGGCGCCACCAACGGCTTCTGGCGCCACGACCGCGTGGAGGACCTCGATGAGGTGGACCAGGGCCTGGCCGACGTGGCCGGCCAGCTCGACGCGGCCAGGTCGATCGCCGTGGTGGGCGGCGGCGCCACCGGCGTGAGCGCGGCGATGAACCTGGCGCGTCGCCACCCCGCCAAGGAGGTCCACCTCTTCGTGAGCGGCGAGCTGCCGCTGCCCGGCTACCACCCCCGGGTGCGGGCCCGCATGGCGCGCGACCTGGCCGCTGCCTGCGTGCGCCTCCACCCCGGCCACCGGGCCGCGCTGTTGGAGGAGTTCGTGGGCGACCGCCTCACCACCGACCCGATCGAGTGGTCCACCGGCCAGCCGCCCTTTGTGGCCGACGTGGTGCTCTGGGCGGTGGGCCACGTGCGCCCCAACAACGGGTTCATCCCGCCCGACATGCTCGACGAGGACGGCTTCGTGCGGGTGGACGAGCACCTGCGGGTGCCCGGTCACGCCAACGTGTACGCCGTGGGCGACATCGCCGCCAGCGACCCCCACCGCAGCTCGGCGCGGAACTGGGGCTACCTGGTGGTGGCCCGCAACATCAAGGCCCAGTTCGGCCACGGC
>CAZIVZ010000534.1:0-2350 GCA_964542495.1 uncultured Aquihabitans sp. | reverse complement strand
ACCACCACGTTGGGCACCTCGTTGTCGGCGAGGTGGTCCATCAGCTCCCGCCGCTCGGCCCAGTACCCGTCCCACTGCTCGGTGGAGAGGTACTTGCCGCCGTTGACGTGGAACCCCTCGGGTGGGTCGGCCCGCACCTCGGGGGTGTCGTAGTCCTCCAGGCGCAGGGCCACGAAGGGGTACCCGTGGCCGATGTGGCGCCACGTGAAGTCGCCGGCCACGAGCCGGTCCTTCAGCCACGCCTTCTGGTCCGCGCCCAGGCAGGTGCGGTCGCGGTCGAAGATGGCGGCGCCGCTCGGCAGGGCGGTGTCGGTGGTGGGGAGCAGGGTGGTGGGGTCGTTGCTCTCGATCGCCCGGTCCCGGTGGGACCGCACGTCGAGCAGGGTGAAGTCGACGAGGCTCCCCCACTCGAGGGCGCGGTGCACCCGCTCGGGCTCGTCGACCGGGCGCACCACCGGCATGAACTCGAACCACGCCTGGCGGGCGGCGGCGAAGCGCACCGGCTCCATCGTGCGGTCGATGCCGTTGACGAACTCGCCGTCGTCCCACATGACCACCATGGGGTACCGGGCGTGGAGCTCCTGGAGCTGGGGGTTGGCCTTGAAGCGGCGGTACACGCTGCGGTAGTCATCGAGGGTGAGGGTGCCACCGTCGGACACGTACACGTAGTCGCCGTAGTGCACCACGAAGTCGAGGTCCTCGGCAGCCATGGCCGCGTGGGCGACGTAGTGGCTGTCGGTGATCTGCTGGCACGACGAGAACGTGAAGCGCAGCCGGTCGGGCGACGAGCCCGGGGCCGGCGCCGTGCGCAACCGGCCCGAGCGGCTGACGTGCGCGCCGTGGGCGAACCGGTAGTGGTACCAGCCGTCGGCGGCGAGGCCGGAGACCACCGCGTGCACGGTGTGGCCGGAGCCGGCGACGGCGGTCTCGGTGCCCGACGCCACGACGGTGACGAACGCCTCGTCGGCCGCCACCTCCCACCGCACCGTCACCCCGCTGCCGGCATCGGCAGCGGGGTCGACGCTGGTCCAGATCACGGTGCCGTCCGGGAGCGGGTCGCCCGAAGCGATCCCGAGCGGGAAGGCAGGGTCGACCGGCGGCGCGCCGGCGCCGAGCGCGGGCAGCGAGAACCACCGCGGGCTCAGCGCCGCGGTGGCACCACCGGCGCCGAGCAGGGCCAGGAACATGCGGCGGTTGAGGCTCATCGGGGTGCCGGCAGCCGGTGCCGCCTCCCCCTCGTCGGCGTGGTCCTGTGACATCGGTGGTCCCCCCGGGGCTCGGTGGCCGACAGTGTGCCATCCCTTCCGCGGCCACCCGCTCAGTGACGCCGGGGGTCCAGGGGCCGGTCGCCCAGCGCCGCCCTAGGGTGACCGCGCCAGGCGCCAGCCGCACACCCAGGGAGGCACCCATGAAGGTTCCCTTGACCATCCCCGACTTCTTGGACCGCGCCGCGACCGTCTACCCCGACCGGGTGGCGTTCGTGGACGAGCCCGACCAGCCCGGCCCGTCGTGGGGGTCCCTCACCTACCAGGAGGTCGCGGCGCGCGCACGGGCCCAGGCGGCCGCGCTCGACCGCCTCGGCGTGGGCCCGGGCGAACGGGTGGCCGTGGTGTCGCACAACTCGGCTCGCCTGCTCACGTCGTTCTTCGGTGTGAGCGGCTCCGGGCGGATCCTGGTGCCGGTCAACTTCCGCCTCGCCGCGGAGGAGGTGCGCTACATCGTGGAGCACTCGGGCTCCTCGGTCCTGCTCGTCGACCCCGAGCTCGAGGATGTGCTCGGCGACGTGGGGGCGCGCCACCGCTTCACCATCGGCCACGAGGCCGACGCCGCCCTGTTCGGGCTCGACGGATCGCTCGACGCCGTCGACCCCGAGCCGTGGGAGCCCGACGAGGACGCCACCGCCGTCATCAACTACACGAGCGGCACCACGGCCCGGCCCAAGGGCGTGGAGCAGACCCACCGCTCCCTGTGGCTGAACGCCAGCACGTTCGGGTGGCAGGCCGGGGTGAGCGACCGCGACGTCTACCTCCACACGCTGCCCATGTTCCACTGCAACGGGTGGGGCATGCCCTACGCCACCACCGGGATGGGCGTGCGCCAGGTGGTGCTGCGCAAGGTCGACGGCGCCGAGATCCTCCGCCGCGTCGACGAGCACGGCGTCACCTTCCTGTGCGGTGCACCGGCCGTGGTCAACATGATCCTCGACGCCGCCGCCACCTGGGACGGGCCCGTGCCCGGGGCCGGGCGCACCCGCATCGTGGTGGCCGGGGCCCCGCCGCCCACCCGGACCATCGAACGGGTGGAGACCGAGCTCGGTTGGGAGTTCATCCAGATCTACGGCCTCACCGAG
>CAZIVZ010000533.1:0-2356 GCA_964542495.1 uncultured Aquihabitans sp. | reverse complement strand
GGGCTTGGTGTTGGCGGGCGCGGATGGTGTCGGGGTCTTCGTTGCGCTGGGCCCACGCGGCGATGGCGGCACCGAGGCGTCCGGCCGGGTTGATCTCGGCCAGGCCGATCAGCGCCGACACGTTGTCTTCGCTCAGGTGCGGGACCAGGACGCGGGCTTTGGCGTAGGAGACGTCGCCGGTGGCCATGGCCGCGTCGAGGGCGTGGTGGGTGCGCATGGCCTTGGCGACGCGGACCTGGGTGCGGGCGGTGGCGATCTCGATGTCGCACGCGTCGGCCAGCCAGGCCGCGCACGACAGCGCACCCCACGCCGCCCAGGTGCCGCGGGCGTCGAGCTCGCCGATGAGCACCAGCAGCTCGTAGGTGCCCGCCGCCATGCGCGCCGACAGCCCGAGGACCTCGGCTTCGAGTCGTTCGGCGGGCAGCGCCGCGAGCTCGTCACGCGCCCGCGGGCGCGCCCCGCCGATGGTGGCGGGGGCTGGGGTCGGGGTGGTGCTCGTGGGAGCCATCGAGAACGCCTCCGGGGCTGATCGAAGGGGAGGAACGAGTGTTCGATCAGCCTACTGAGGGGGTCTGACAGCGAGCCCGGGGACAGTCCGGAGAGTCGCCAGGAACGAAGCGTGAGCGCGCGCCCGCGGGCGCGCGCTCACGGCCCGCTCGACCACCTGCCTGACCTGAGCGGGGCGGCGACCGCTGACTAATCGCTGATTCACTCGCCGACAGCTTCACTAATCAGTAGTTTCTTCGGCATGGCCGAGGATCAAGGCGAACAACGGGAGGTGGTGTTCGCCGGGGAGCGGCCGTCGGCGACGTTGTCCGACGCGGTGCGACGAGGGGAGCTGCGCCGGCTGGGGCGGGGGGTCTACACGTCGAACCTGGTCGACGACCCGGCCGAGATCGCGATGCGGAACTGGCTCCCGATCACCGCGCATCGCTTCCCCGGCGCGGTGGTCACCGACCGATCGGCGCGGCGGGCGCTGCCCGAGCGCGACGGGCACCTGTTCGTGGCCTGGGAGCGGCCGGGCACGCTAGAGCTGCCCGGCCTGGTGATCGTCGCCCGCCGCGGTGCCGGGCACCAGGCCGATGACCTCGCGCTTCCCGGCGGGCTGTGGTTGGCGTCGCGCCCACGCGCCCTCCTCGAGAACCTGCGGCCCTCCCGCCGAAGCGGCACCCGTCCGCCGAGGACGCTCGGAGCCGACGCGGTCGCCGAGTGGATCGACCACCTGTGCCACACCGACGGCGAGGAGGCGCTGGCCGGCTACCGGCGCGCCGCCGAGCACCTCGCAGTCGCGCTCGACGCGACGCCGGCGGCGGTGGCCACCCTCGCCGAGCTCATCGGTGCAGCGCTGGGCTCGCGGTCGGTCGCCAGCGGGTCCCCCGCGCTCGACGCTCGCCAGCGAGGGTTGCCCTACGACCAGGTGGTGGTCACCCGGTTCGAGCTCCTCGCCCAGGCGCTCCTGGATCGACCGCTCGCCGAGATCCCCGACCTTCCCGAGGATGCCGGGAGGCGACTCGTCCTGCCGTTCTTCGAGGCGTACTTCTCCAACTTCATCGAGGGAACGGAGTTCACGCCCGACGAGGCCGAACGGATCGTCTCGTCGGGCGCGGTGCCACCGAACCGCCCGGCCGACGGTCACGACATCCTCGGCACCTACCGGCAGCTCGCCGACGTCGCCGAGCTCCGACGCGAGCCTCCGTCCGCGCGAGCGTTCACCGAGCGCCTCCAGCGGTGGCACCGATCGATCATGGAGGGCAGGCCCGACGCCCGCCCCGGCGAGTGGAAGCGGGTGGCGAACCGGGCGGGCTCCACCACCTTCGTGGCGCCCGACCTCGCCGTCGGGACGCTCGTGCAGGCGTGGCACCTCATGCAGCGGCTCAACACCCCGGCGCAGCGAGCCACCTTCGTGCTCTTCGCCGTGGCCGAGGTCCACCCCTTCGTCGACGGCAACGGACGATTGGCCCGGGTGGCCATGACCGCCGAGCTGGTGGCCGGTGACCAGGTGCGGGTGATCGTCCCCACCGTGTGCCGCAACGACTACCTCGCGGCCCTTCGCCGGCTCGCGCGCCAGGACCGGCCCGACCTGCTGATCGACGTGGTGGACCGGTTGCAGCGCTTCACCGCCCGGATCGACTTCTCGTCGTTCGACGTCGCCCGCGGCCAGCTCGCACACGCCAACGCGTTCGTGGCCGCCGACGACGCCGAGCGCCGGGGCATCCACCTGCTGATGCCCGGCTCCTGAACGCCGGGCCTGGGACCCGGCCCGCCCAGCTGAGCGCGCCCGGCCATCCGGCTACGGTGACGCCGCTGGATCTGACGACCTATCAGAAAGTCGCTGGGATGGGGATCACGTCGAACG
>CAZIVZ010000532.1:0-2365 GCA_964542495.1 uncultured Aquihabitans sp. | reverse complement strand
TCACCGCCCTGGTCCACCTCGCCCACCGCGGGGCCTCGGGCGCCGAGACCAACACCGGCGACGGAGCCGGGATCCTGGTCCAGATCCCCGACGCGTTCTACCGCGCCATCCTCGACACCCCGCTGCCCGAGGCCGGGCACTACGCCACCGGCATCGCGTTCCTGCCCGGGCCCGAGGCCCAGGTGGCCTCGGCCATGGCGGCCGTCGACAAGATCGTGGCCAGCGAAGGCCTCGAGGTCCTCGCATGGCGAGACGTGCCGGTGGTCCCCGATTCGCTCGGGTCGGGCGCGCTGGGCGCCATGCCCACCTTCAAGCAGCTCTTCCTGGCCGGGCCCGGCGGCGCCTACGAGGGCCTGGACCTCGAGCGCCGGGCCTACCTCGTGCGCAAGCGCATCGAGCACGAGATCGGCGCCGACGACGACCGGGTGTACTTCCCGAGCCTCTCGTGTCGCACCGTGGTCTACAAGGGCATGCTCACCACGCCGCAGCTGCGCGACTTCTACCCGGACCTGGCCGACGAGCGATTCGAGAGCGGCCTGGCCCTCGTGCACTCGCGGTTCTCGACCAACACGTTCCCGTCGTGGCCCCTGGCCCACCCGTACCGCTACCTCGCCCACAACGGCGAGATCAACACGGTGATGGGCAACCGCAACTGGATGCGGGCGCGCGAAGCCCTGCTCCGCAGCGACCTGTTCCCCGGCGACCTCGATCGGCTGTTCCCGATCTGCACGCCCGGCGCGAGCGACACCGCCAGCTTCGACGAGGTGCTGGAGCTGTTGCACCTCGGCGGCCGGGCGATCCAGCACGCCGTGCTCATGATGATCCCCGAGGCGTGGGAGAACCACGAGCTCATGGATCCCGCCCGGCGGGCGTTCTACCGCTTCCACGCCTCGCTCATGGAGCCGTGGGACGGACCCGCCAACGTCTGCTTCACCGACGGCACGGTGGTGGGCGCCGTCCTCGACCGCAACGGCCTGCGCCCCGGTCGGTACTGGGTCACCGCCGACGGCCTGGTGGTGCTCGGCTCCGAGGCCGGCCTGCTCGACATCCCCGCCGACCAGGTCACCGCCAAGGGCCGGCTCCAGCCCGGGAAGATGTTCCTGGTCGACACGTCGCAGGGCCGCATCATCACCGACGACGAGGTCAAGGCCGGCCTGGCCGCCGAGCACCCCTACCAGGAGTGGCTGGCGGCCGGCATCGTGGAGCTCGACTCCCTGCCGGACCGCCCGCACGTGCGCTACCCCCACGGCGACGTGGTCCGGCGCCAGCTCACCTTCGGCTACACGATCGAGGACCAGAAGGTGCTCATCGGCCCCATGGCCGCCAACGGCACCGAGGCGCTCGGCTCCATGGGCACCGACACGCCCATCGCGGTGCTGTCGGAGCGGCCGCGCCTGCTCTTCGACTACTTCGCCCAGCTGTTCGCCCAGGTCACGAACCCGCCGCTCGACGCCATCCGCGAGGAGCTGGTGACCAGCCTCGGCGGGACCGTCGGCCCCGAGCAGAACCTGCTGGCCCCCGGCCCTGCGTCGTGCCGCCAGATCCAGGTGCCGTTCCCCATCCTCGACAACGACCAGCTGGCCAAGCTCATCCACGTCGAGGAGGTGGAGCCCGACTTCAAGGCGGTGGTGATCTCGGGCCTGTACCCCGTGGCCGGCGGGGGCGACGCGCTGCGCGACGCCATCGAGGACGTCCGCCGCCAGGCCAGCGACGCCATCGCCGGCGGCGCCAACGTGGTGGTGCTCTCCGACCGCGACTCCACCCGGGACCGGGCTCCCATCCCGTCGCTGCTGCTCACCGCGGCCGTGCACCACCACCTGGTGCGGGAGAAGACCCGGGCCAACGTGGGACTGGTGGTCGAGGCCGGCGACGCCCGCGAGGTCCACCACATGGCGCTGCTGCTCGGGTACGGCGCCGCCGCCATCAACCCGTACCTCGCGTTCGAGACCGTCGAGGACATGATCGCCCGCGGCGCCCTGGCCGACGTGGCGCTCGACGACGCCGTGCGCCGCTACATCAAGGCCGCCGGCAAGGGCGTGCTCAAGGTCATGTCCAAGATGGGCATCTCCACGGTGGCCTCGTACACCGGCGCCCAGGTGTTCGAGGCCGTCGGCCTCGGCGCCGAACTGGTGGAGGAGTACTTCACCGGCACCACCTCCAAGCTGGGCGGCATCGGACTCCGCGAGGTGGCGGCCGAGGTGGCCGCCCGCCACGCCAAGGCCTACCCCACCCGGCCGAGCGAGCGGGCCCACCGCGAGCTCGAGGTGGGCGGCGAGTACCAGTGGCGCCGCGAGGGCGAGCACCACCTGTTCAACCCCGAGACCGTCTACAAGCTCCAGCACGCCACCCGTCCCGGCCGCTACGG
>CAZIVZ010000531.1:0-2365 GCA_964542495.1 uncultured Aquihabitans sp. | reverse complement strand
CACCATCGCCATCCAGCCCGCGCAGGACCTGCGCCCGTGCACCTGGTACCGGGTGGGTGTCACCGGGGCGCTCCTCGACCATCGCGGCCAGTCGGTGAAGCCGACCACGTGGTCGTTCCGCACCGGCGCCGACGCGGCCGGCCGGCGTTGCGCCGACGATCCCTACACCGACGACGAGCGCTGGGTCCGCCGGGCCCACCGAGACCTCTTCGACCGCGCCGCCACCGCCGGTGAGCTCGAGCAGCTCACCTACCGCCTCGACCGGGAGCTGGACCGGGTCGACGTGGCCGAGGAGCTGGTGGAGTCGGTCGAGAACCGCCAGGCCCTGGTGCACGACGCCTACCTGTCCATCCTCGGACGACGGGCGGACCCGGCGGCGCTGGCCTCCTGGACCGAGCGGCTGGCCACCGAGCCGCTGGGCGCGCTCCGCCTCGCTCTGCTGTCGTCGCCCGAGGCGTACCGCCACGCCGGGGGCACCACCGCGGCCTACGTCCGCCACGTGTACCGGGTTGCCCAGGATCGGGCGCCGCTCGGCACCACGCTCCTCAGCTGGGTGGCTGCGCTCAACCGGGGGACGCCGCGGGCCACGTTCGTGGCGCAGGTCCTGAGCGAGCCCGCCACCGCCGAGGCCACGGTCCGGCGCGTCCACGTCGACCTGCTCGGCCGCCGGCCCACCGGCGCCGAGCTGGCCACCTGGTCCCCCCGGGTGTCGGCCGCCGACGAGCGGGTGCTCGTGGCGGCCCTCCTCGCCGGCTCCGAGTACGGGGCCCAGGCCCGGTAGAGGTCAGACCACCGGGGTCGAGGCGAACAGGTCGAGGCCGAGGCGGCGCGAGAGGAAGGTGGCGGCCAGTTGGCCGCGCACGCTGTTGCCGGCGGCGTCGAGCGGCGGCGAGAAGGTGGCCAGGCCGCCCTTGCCCGGCGAGATCGTGATGATCCCCCCGCCGATGCCGCTCTTGCCCGGCAGCCCGACGTCGTAGAGCCAGTCGCCCGACGTCTCGTAGAGGCCGGCGGTGGTCATCACCGCGAGGGTGTGGCGACACGTCGACGCATCGACCACCCGTACACCGGTGATCGGGTTCACACCACCGTCGGCGAGCGTGGCGCCCATGGTGGCCAGGTCCACCGCCGTCACGCTGAGGCAGCTCTGGCGCGTGTAGAGGTCGACGGCCTCGGCGGGGTCGGCGCTCAGCGCGCCCCTGCTCTCCAGCAGGCGGGCGATCGCCTGGTTGCGGGAGTTGGTGGCGCGCGCCGACGCCAGCACCTCGTCGTCGAACGTGAGGCGTCGGCCGGCGAAGGCGGACAGCCCAGCCACGATCGCCTCCCACCGCTCGTCGGCCGTGGCCCCCGCCACCAGCGCCGTGGTGGCGATGGCCCCGGCGTTGACCATGGGGTTGGTGCGACCGTCGGCGCTGCGCTCGACGGCGGCCACGGAGTTGAACGCCAGCCCGGTGGCGTTGACGCCGAGGCGTCGCCGGGCCTCGGCCGCGCCGAGCCGGGCGCAGACCAGGGCGAACACGAACGGCTTGGCCACGCTCATGATCGTGAAGGGCACGCGGGCGTCACCGGCCTCGAAGACCCGACCGGACACCCCCGCCACGCACAGGCCGAACCGGGACGGGTGCTGGCGCTCGAGCGCCGGGTAGACCGAGGAGGTGGCGCCATCGGTGACGGGGAGGAAGCGCCCGTGCGCGTCCTCCACGAGCGCCTGGACCTCCTCGGGGGAGGGCAGGGCACCGGTGGAGACGTAGGCGTCGCCCGGTTCAGCCGGCATAGCTGGCGCGCCCGTCCACGGCCACCGCGGCCGACGCCGGGCCCGGGCCGTGCCGGCTCCCGGCGGCGGCCGGAGCGGAGGTCGTGGTGGCGGTCGCGGTCGTCGTCGTTGTCGTCGTCGTGGTGGTGGTGGTGGTCTGGGTGGGAAACGGCTCGGTCTCGTCGAGGTCGAGCCCGCCCTCGAGCACCTGGAGGCCCCACGGCGGCGCCGCGTTGGTGAGCACCCCGGCCCGGCACCCCACCTCCACCTCGCGGATCACCGCCCCGTCCTTGTGGGCGCGCAGCGTGTACGTGCCCGGCGCCACGTTCACGAACAGGACGCCGCCGTCGACGGTGGTGGCGCGGAGCGAGGCGTCGGGGAAGATCACGTCGTAGCTGAGACCGTTGAAGTAGATCGGCCCCGTGCCCCGGGCTGGCGGAGGGTCGAGCGTGACGGTGGCGCCGGGCTCGCCGTGGGTGCCGTCGGCGGCGCCGCCGTAGAGCGAGTAGCCGCGGCGGGTGACGGTGCTGGCGATCTGGCAGCGGGACGCGTCGGTGGGCTGGCCCACGATGTCGGCGAGCAGGTCGACCATCTCCTGGGTGGGCGACTGGAACG
>CAZIVZ010000530.1:0-2366 GCA_964542495.1 uncultured Aquihabitans sp. | reverse complement strand
CACATCGGGCTGGTGACCGAGTTCAACACCGGTGAGGTCGACGGCGAGGGCGGCCGCCTCGTCGGCTACGACGAACGAGAGGTCCCCTTCGACCTCGCCGTCGTCATCCCGGTCCACAGCGGCGCGGAGTACGTCGGCCGCTCGGAGGGCCTGGGTGACGACCTCGACTTCGTGCCGGCCGACGAGGCGACGCTCCAGTCGCACGCCAGGCCGAACGTGTTCGTGCTGGGGGACGCGTCGAGCCTCCCGATCTCGAAGGCCGGCTCCGTCACCCACTTCCAGGGCGAGGTGCTGGTGGAGAACGTCCTCCACTTCCTCGCCGGCGAGCCCCTGGGCGCGGCGTACGACGGGCACGCCAACTGCTTCATCGAGACCGGGTTCAACAAGGCGATGCTCATCGACTTCAACTACGAGCAGGAGCCGGTGCCGGGCCACTTCCCCACCGCCGTCGGCCTCCCGCTGCTGAAGGAGTCGCGCCTCAACCACCTCGGGAAGCTGATGTTCCAGTGGTTCTACTGGCACGCTCTCCTGCCCGGACGCGACATCCCCGGCGTGGGGTCACCGATGCCCCGCGCCGGCAAGACCACCACACCCTGAGGAGCACCATGCCCATCAAGACCGTGACCGGCGTCGAGGTCGACGTGACCGACGACGGGTTCTTCACCGACCCCGACCAGTGGACCGAGTCCATGGCGCCGGAGCTGGCCGCGGCCGAGGGGATCGAGCCCCTCACCGACCAGCACTGGACCGTCCTGCGGTTCATGCGCAGCGAGTACGCGGCGAAGGGCACCGGGCCCACCGTCCGCATCCTCGGCAAGACCTCCGGGGTGAGCGTGAAGGAGCTCTACCAGCTCTTCCCCAAGGGCCCGGCCAAGATCGCCGCCCGCATCGCCGGCATCCCCAAGCCTCGCGGCTGCATCTGACCCGGGCCCGCGCCCGTTCACCCCTCCCCGAAAGGAACGCACCATGTCCGACGAGCCCATCGAGAAGGTCTCGATCATCGTGTCCAAGGGATCCCTCGACGGGATCTACCCCGCCCTGATCATGGCCAACGGCGCCCGCGCCGAGGGGATCGAGGCCAACCTGTTCTTCACGTTCTTCGGCCTCGACGCCATCCACAAGAAGCGCCACGAGCACATCAAGGTGGCCACCGTCGGCAACCCCGGCCTCCACGTGGCCACCTGGCTCGGCGGCCTCCCGGGCATGAGCGCGGTGATGACCCACGTCATGGAGAAGCAGATCGCCGAGCTGGACATCCCGTCGATCCCGGAGTTCGTGGAGATGATCGCCGACACCGGCGCCGGCATGTACGCCTGCAAGGCGTCGGTGGACCTGTTCAAGATGGACAAGGACGACTTCATCGACCAGGTCGAGGACATCATCACCGTCGGCGAGTTCTACGAGAAGGCCGCCGGGGGCCAGATCATCTTCACCTGATCGCCGAGCCGCGCCGCGGGTCGGCAGGCACGCTGGCCAACAGCGCGGCGGTGCGGGGGTGCTGCGGCCCGTCGAGGACCTCGGCCAGCGACCCCGACGCCACCAGCTGGCCGCGCTCCATGACCGACACGGTGGCGGCCACCGACCAGGCCAGGTCGAGCTCGTGGGTGATCAGGACCACGGTGAGGCCCAGCTCGTCGCGCAGCTCGCCCACCAGGTCGAGCACCGCTCGCTTCACCGGCGGGTCGAGCGACGCCGTGGGCTCGTCGAGCACGAGCAGGCGCGGGCCCACCAGGAGGGCCCGCGCCAGCACCGCTCGCGCCAGCTCGCCCCCGCTCAGCTCGAGCGGGCGCCGCCGCAGGGCATCGGCACCGAGGCCCACCCGCGCCAGCATCGCGGCGCTGCGCTCGGCCCGCTCGCCGCGACCGGCGCCGATGCCGTGCACGCGCTGGACCTGGTCGAGCACGTCCACGAGGCGACGGCGACGGTTCAGCGCCGAGCGCGGGTGCTGGCCCACGAGCTGGATCCGCCGGCGGTCCTCGCGGGTACGAGCCGCGGTGAGCTCCACCCCGTCGAGTCGGACCACCCCCGCGGTGGGCGCCAGCGCCCCGGCCACCACCCGGGCCAGGGTGGTCTTGCCCGATCCCGACTCGCCCACCAGGGCGGCCAGCTCGCCCGGGCAGACCACCAGGCTCACGTCGTCGACGGCTCGGACCACCACGGCCGACGACGGTCCGCGACGGCCCTCGGCGCGCCCGTGGTAGCAGTACAGGTGGTCGAGCTCGAGCACCGGCGGCGCGGCAGGCTCCACCGGGGCCGAGCCGATGGCCGAGCCGATGGCCGAGCCGCTCGATGCGGCACGCCTGGTGGGCAGGGCGGCCACGAGGCGTCGTGTCACCTCATGGCGCGGGGCGTCGAACAGCTCGGCG
>CAZIVZ010000529.1:0-2387 GCA_964542495.1 uncultured Aquihabitans sp. | reverse complement strand
CCGAGACGCCTGACGACGGCTGGGGCGGCGCCATCGTGGTGGTGGGCGAGCAGAGCGACGCGGCGTGGAGCCTGTGCCGGGCCATCCGCAAGGGCGACCTTCCGGTCGAGCCGCTGCTCCTGCTCCTCGGCGGCAACCGCCTCGACGAGCTGGACCTGCGAGACGAGCTCTACGACGACTTCTGCCTCGACCCGTTCCACCCCCGCGAGCTCGAGGCCCGCCTCCGCCACCTGTTCTGGCGCACCGGTTCGGGGACGGCACCCGAGCTGGTGGAGTACGCCGACCTCGTGCTCAACCTGGAGACCTACCAGGCCGCCATCGCCGGGGCGCCGCTCGACCTCACCTACATGGAGTACGAGCTGCTGAAGTTCCTGGCCCAGCACCCCGGCAAGGTGTTCACCCGCGAGACCCTGCTCAGCCGGGTGTGGGGCTACGAGTACTACGGCGGCGCCCGCACCGTCGACGTCCACATCCGGCGCCTGCGCGCCAAGCTGGGCGAGGAGCACGCGAACCTGATCGCCACGGTGCGGTCGGTCGGCTACCGCTTCGGCCAGTCACGATGGGGCGTCTGAACGAGGCGAGGCCTAGCACCACGCCGTCACCCTCGGTCGGTGAAGGCACCTGCGAGCTGGCCGGCGAGCCACGTGTTCCAGAACCAGACCGCCGAGTCGCTCTCGAAGTGGGCGCCGTCGGGACGGATCTCCACCCCGTCGTCGTTACGCTCGCGGGTCTTGCCGTCGGGACCGCAGAGCACGTCGGTGGGGTCGACGAGGCGCACCCACCCGCGGTTGTGCAGGGCGATGGCGCGTACGCGTGCGTTGACCCAGGCGATGCGCGCCGGGTCGAGGCGCTCCACCGGATACACGGGCGACGGCCCGAAGCACGGCACGAGCGGGAGCACGGTCGGCACCCCTGCCGCCCGGAACTCGTCGACCAGGGCCTGGATCTGGTCCTCGAGGAGAGCGGCGTAGCGACCGGTGCCCACGCGCAGGTCCGTGTCGCCCACCCGCTGGTCGAACACCTCCCAGGCACCGATCCACAACAGCACGACGTCGGGCTGCTCGGCCAGACCGATCCGACGGGCGTCGGGGGCCTTGGCGCAGAGCGTGGCGTAGGGCTCGGCGGGAGCGCTCACCGGCACCCGAACGGTGTCGGCCGGGAGGACCCCGCACCCCACCAGCGCCCGGTTCGACACCTGGACGGCATCGGTGAGGGTGTCCTGGCTGGCACCCCAGGCGACCGACCAGCCCACCGAGTCGCCCGCCACCATCACCCGCAGCGGCCGTCCCAGCGCGGCGGCACCGTCGGCCGCCGGGGCGCGCACCACGACGTCGCCCGAGGTGGAGAAGGGTCCGGGTGGTCCCGCCGGGACTGCACCGCTGGGGTCGGGGGCCACGCCCACCACGTCGCCACCCGGCGCGCCCGGCACCGTGGTGGACGACCACGGCCCAGAGGGGGACGACGTGCTGGTGGTGGAGCTGGTGGGGTCGAGCTCGCCGAAGCCTGAACCGGGGGCGAGGGCCACCGACTCCACCTCGCGGTCGGTGACGGCAATGAGGGTGGGCTTCGGCGGGGCCCCGGCCGCCAGCCCGACCACCAGGCCGGCGACGCTCACGAACGCCAGGGCGGCGGCGGCGACCCGCCGACCGGTCCCGGTCGCCACCGATCCGCGCCCGCGGCCTGGGGCGATGGCGGCTTCGATGACCGGCGCCGGGTGTGTCCCCGCCTCCAGGCCCTCGTGGCCGGGGAGCGCCGGCGACGGCGTCCGCCGCGACAGGATCGGCGCCTCGACCAGCCGGAACGACGCCGCGGCCAGCACCAGGGCGGCGGCCACCACGGCCAGGTCGAGCGTCCAGCCGCGCAAGCCGAACTGCTCCACGGCGAAGACCTGGACGGGCCACGACCACAGGTAGATGCCGTAGGACCGCCGACCCAGCCAGGTGGGCACGACGCTTCCCAGGAACCGATCGAGCGGCCCGTCGCCCGCCGCCAGCCCGCCCACCGTGACCACGGCGAGCACCGCCGCCAGCTGGAACGCCCCGCGGTACGAGGCCACGTCGTCCTCGCCCACGGTGAGGGCCAGCACCGCCAGCGCCGCCAGTCCGACGACCCCACCCACCGTCCACCACCCGTGCCACCGGCGCGGGAGGCGGCGGCTGGACCGGGCCCGTTCGGCCGCGGGATCCCACCAGGTGGCGAGCCACGCCCCGGCCAGGAGGGCGAAGGCCCGGGTGTCGGTGCCGTAGTACACGCGGCTGAGGTCCGAGCCGGCGGTGCCGGCCGCCACCGCCATCCACACCGCCGAGGCCAGCGCGCCCACCGCCGCGACCGCACCCACCCGGGGACAAGATCTGTTATGTGAATTTGAAGTTTGCGGATAAGTCTTT
>CAZIVZ010000528.1:0-2407 GCA_964542495.1 uncultured Aquihabitans sp. | reverse complement strand
GCCCTGTCGATCCCGGTGCAGGAGTCGCTCGGCTGGCTGGTCGCGGTGGGCGCCGGCCTCGGCCGCGAGGGCGTCGGCGCGAGCGTGGCGTGGCTCGGCCGGGTGGCCGTGGCCGCCGTGCGCCTGGTGGCCCAGGGCGCCGTGGTCCCCACGCTGCCCGGCACCAAGCGGTCCGATGCCCGGTCGCTCGACCTGTCGGTGAGGTGGGTGCCCGCCCTGGTCGACGAGGGCCTGCTCGAGCAGCTCACCTCGGCCATGCCCGGTCCGGTCACCGTCCTCACCCCGAGCCGGGCCGATTCTCGGGCGGTCACGCTCGACGTGATCGGCGCGGTGGTCGACGCCATCGTGCGCAACGCGGGGTCTCGCCTCGAGCTGCCGGCCCCGCCGCCGCACACCACGTCGACCTCGTCGGTGGCCGAGGCCGTGATCACCCGGGTCGACGGATCCCACTTCGTGGCCCCCGTGGCCGCCGGAGCCGAGGTGTCCAAGCGTCTCGACCGCTGGTCCCGACCCGTCACCGCACCGGTGCGCAACCGCCTGGTGGTGGCGCTCGAGCCGCCCGACAAGGGCGACGCCTGGTTCCTCTCGGTGCTCGGCCGGGGGGTGGAGGGCAACCTCCTGCCCATCGAGGCCGCCATCGCCGACGGCAAGGCCACCAAACCCCTGCTCGACGAGCTGGTGCGCCTCGAGCGTGTCCTCCCGGCGTTGCTGCGGCCGGGGGCCCAGCGACGCGGGCAGGTGTACCTGAGCCAGGACGAGGCCTGGGAGCTCATGACCGTCACCGGCGCCGCCCTGGAGGCCGCCGGGTTCGAGGTGCGGGTGCCGGCGCTGTCTCGTCGCAAGCCCTCGGCCGGGCTCCGCCTCTTCACCGAGCCGACCGGCGACACCGTGGTGGGGGCCCAGCAGCTGAGCAACGTGCGCTGGTCGGTGGTGTTCGATGACGTGGAGCTCACCGCCGAGGAGATCGCCCGTCTGGCCGCCGAGGCCCGCCCGCTCGTGCGCTCCAAGGGCCGATGGGTGGAGCTCGACAAGGTCGACCTGAAGGAGGCGGCCGCCGCCCTGGCCGAGCGGGCCGACCAGACGCGCCTCACCGGCGCCGAGATCCTGCGCCACTCGGTGGGCCTCGAGGGCTCGATGCTCGCCGGCGGGCTCCGGGTGGAGGGCGCAGGCTGGGCCACCGACCTGCTGGCCAAGGCGGCCGCGGTGCCCACCGACCACACCACCACGCCGGAGGGCTTCCGGGGTGAGCTGCGCGCCTACCAGGCCGATGCCCTGGCGTGGCTCGGCTTCCTCGACTCGGCCGACCTCGGCGGCTGCCTGGCGCTCGACATGGGCCTGGGCAAGACGCCCACCATGCTCGCCCACCTCGGCCGCACCTCGGGCACGGGGCCGGCGCTCGTGGTGGCGCCACCCGCGGTGGTGGGCAACTGGGAGCGGGAGGCGACCACGTTCACCCCGGGCCTGAAGGTGCTCGTGCACCACGGCGCGTCGCGGTTGTCGGGCATGGCCCTCGAGCGGGCGGTGGGCAAGGCCGACGTGGTGATCACCACCTATGGCACCGCGGTCCGAGACGTGGAGGCGCTGTCGGCGCTGGCGTGGGACCGGCTGGTGCTCGACGAGGCCCAGGTGATCAAGAACCCCGCCAACGACACCTCCCAACAGCTGCGGAAGATCCCGGCTCGGAGCCGCATCGCCCTCACCGGCACCCCGATCGAGAACGGCCTGGGCGACCTCTGGGCCATCCTCGACTTCTGCAACCCGGGCCTGGTGGGCCCCCGGCCCACCTTCGTGGCCCAGCTGTCGGGTGAGGGCGAGGCCGCGCTCAAGGCGCTCAACGGCCTCCTGGTCTTCCGTCGCACCAAGATCGAGCCCGACGTGGCCGCCACGCTGCCGGATCGCATCGACGAGCTCGACCACTGCGTGATGACGCCCGAGCAGATCGGGCTCTACCAGGCCGTGCTCGACAGCCTCGTGGTGGACGCCTCCCAGGTGGACGGCGAGCCCAAGCAGGGGGCGATCCTCGCCGCCATCACCGCCCTCAAGCAGATCTGCAACCACCCGGCGGCGTACCAGAAGGACGACACCCGGCCGCTCGCCGGGCGCTCCGGCAAGCTCACCCGGCTCGAGGAGATCGTCGACCAGGTGTTCGCAGCGGGCGAGCGCGTGCTCATCTTCACCCACTTCGCCGAGTGGGGCATGCGCCTGGCGAACCACCTCACGGAGGTCACCGGCACACCGATCTCCTGCTACCACGGCGGCCTGGCCCGCGGGGCCCGAGATCGCATGATCGAGGAGTTCCAGGCCCTCGAGGGCCCTGGCGCCCTGGTGCTCTCGCTCAAGGCGGGCGGCACCGGGCTCAACCTCACGGGCGCCAACCACGTGGTGCTCTACGACCGCTGGTGGAACC
>CAZIVZ010000527.1:0-2409 GCA_964542495.1 uncultured Aquihabitans sp. | reverse complement strand
CCCTCATCGAGCTGGACCCCGAGCTGCGCATCCCGCTGAAGCGGGCCGGCTTCCTCACGCGAGACGATCGCAAGAAGGAGTCCAAGAAGTACGGCCTCAAGAAGGCCCGCAAGGCCCCGCAGTACTCCAAGCGCTGATCGGGCCGCCCGGTCCACGTCGACTGGGGTCCTCGAGTGTCCACCTGGCGTGTGGCCCGCACTACGGTGCGGCCCGCACGCCAGGTGCCGTTTTGTCCCGGAGGAACGCGGTGACCTTGAAGTTCGGCACCGACGGGGTGCGCGGGGTGGCCAACCAGGAGCTCACCCCGGAGCTGGCGCTCACGCTGGGGCGCGCCGCCGCGCGCGTGCTGGGTGGCAACCGCTGGCTCATCGGCAGCGACACCCGTCGCTCTGGGACCCTCCTGGCCGCGGCACTCGCCGCCGGGCTTGCCTCGGAGGGCGTCGAGGTCGTGGACCTCGGCGTGCTCCCGACCCCCGGCGTGGCCCACCTCGCCGCAGTCGACGGCGTGGCCGGGGCCATGATCTCGGCGTCGCACAACCCCTTCGCCGACAACGGCATCAAGCTGTTCGCCGCGGGAGGGCGCAAGCTCACCGACGACGTGGAGGCCACGCTCGAGGCCGAGCTTGCGGCGCTCGGTGGGCAGGGCGATCCCCGCCCCCGCCCCGTGGGAGCGGGCGTCGGCTCGCTGCGCGTCGACCATCAGGCCGGCGCCCGCTACCGCGACCACCTGGTGCACGGCGTGCTCGAGGGCCGTCGCCTCGACGGGCTGCGCGTGGTGGTCGACACCGCCAACGGTGCGGTGAGCGGGCTGGCCACCGATGTGCTCACCGCCCTCGGCGCCGACGTCACCGCGATCCACGACGAGCCCGACGGCACCAACATCAACGACGGGTGCGGGTCCACCCACCCCGCCGACCTCCGCTCCGCGGTGGTGGCCGCCGGCGCGCAGGTGGGCCTGGCGTTCGACGGCGACGCCGACCGCGTGCTCGCCGTCGACGCCGACGGTGAGCTGGTCGACGGTGACCAGATCATCGCCATGTGCGCGATCGACCTGCACGAGCGGGGCCTGCTGGCGGCCGACACCGTGGTGGTGACGGTGATGAGCAACCTCGGCTTCCGCACGGGGATGGCGGCGCGGGGGATCACCGTGGTCGACACCGCCGTGGGGGACCGCTACGTCCTCGAGGCCTTGGACCGGGGGCGGTTCACCCTGGGCGGGGAGCAGTCCGGCCACGTCATCTTCCGTGAGCTCGCCTCAACCGGCGACGGCCTGCTCACCGGGCTGTTCCTGCTCGACCTGGTCCGCCGGGCCGGCCGACCCCTGGCGCACCTCGCCGCCGAGGCCATGACCCGGCTGCCCCAGGTGCTGGTGAACGTGCGAACCGCTCGGCGCGACCCGCTGGTGCTCGACCACCTCGCCGCCGACGTGGCCGCCGCCGAGGCCCGACTCGGCGAGCGGGGCCGGGTGCTGCTGCGCACCAGCGGCACCGAGCCGCTCGTGCGGGTGATGGTGGAGGCGCCCACCGACACCGAGGCGCACGAGGTGGCCGAGGAGCTGGCCTCCGCCGTGCGCCGGGTGGTCGGCTGAGCCCGTAGGGCCCCTCCACCTCGAAGGTGCGCGTGCTCAGGGTCGCCACATGACCTCGAACACGCGCACCTCGAGATCCGCCCTTCGAACCGCGCGAAGGTGCGCGTGCTCAGGGTCGCCACATGACCTCGAACACGCGCACCTCGAGATCGCACAGAATCTGCGCAGATTCTGTGCCGGGCGAGAGCCGGTACGATGCGCCTCGGCCGGGTACCCGGCCGGATCCATCCCCGCTCCCGGAGGGCCCTCTCATGTGCGGCATCATCGCCGTGCTCCGTCGTCGGAGCGACCGTGGCGTCCCGGACTCCGTCGAGATCCTGGGCCTGCTCGACGGCCTCGCCACCGCCCTGCGCCAGGCCGACAGCGCGTCCCTGGCCGAGGTCGTCACGTCGTCGGCGGCACGGGTCGAGTCGGTCGACGCCCTCCTGCGCGGCACCGCCGGGGTCCGGGCCCTCCTCGCCGACCGCACCCTGCGGCCCGCGGTCGACGCCCTGGCCGACGAGCTCGTGGCCGTGGTGGCCGAGTGCGAGGCCGAGCTCGACGCCGCGCCCGCCGACCTCGACGGGCTGGAGGCGGTCAACGCCGCGGTCATCCGCCTGAAGGACGCCCTCTGGGCCGTCCAGCGCGACCGCCTGCGCACCGCGTCGGCCGTGGCCGACCTGGCCGGTTCGGACCCCACGCGCGCGGCGGTGGAGGCCATGGCCTCGGTGCAGGCCGCCCTGTCGGCGCTCGATCGGCTGGAGGTGCGCGGCCGCGACTCGGCCGGCCTCACGCTGCTGGTGCGCCAGCACCAGCTCGACCTCGACGACCCCGGCGTGGCT
>CAZIVZ010000526.1:0-2409 GCA_964542495.1 uncultured Aquihabitans sp. | reverse complement strand
CGGTCCTGGGGCCTGAGAGATTCCGGGGAGGGATTGCTCCTTCGGCGTGCCCCGAAGGACACTCTCCCGTCCGCGTTCGACGGCGCCAGCACGCTACCAGCAGGGGTACCCAACAGCCCGTGTCTGTGTCACGATCTCCCCATGGGCACCTTGCGCGGGACCGCAGTCTCGGCCATCGCCGCGCTCCTCTTGCTCGTCGGTTCGGCGTGCGGGTCAGCAGCGGAGAAGGCGGGCGAGAAGGCTGGGGAGAAGCTCGCCGAGAAGGCGATCGAGGACCAGACGGGAGGCAACGCCGACGTCGACGTGAGCGACGGGGGCGTGAAGATCTCCGACGGCGAGGGTGGCACCTACGAGGTCGACTCGGAGGGGAACGTCTCCGGCTCGAGCGGCGACGGCAGCTACCAGATGGGGGAGGGCACCGAGCTCCCCGACGGCTGGCCCGAGGAGCTCGCCCCGCCGTCGGGCGCCAAGATCGTCTCGGCCATCACCTCGGGCGACACCATGTCGGTGACGGCCAACATCGATTCGCCGATCCGCGACGTCTACGAGGCGGTGAAGGGACAGCTCACCGACGCTGGGTACAAGCTGTCGAACGACACCTACTCGTTGTCGGACGGCGGCGACTTCGCCTCGGTGGCGGGTACGAGCGATGCCTTCGAGGTGGTGGTCACCATCGCCACCGACAGCGCGGGGGGCTCGGGCAGCGTGGCGAACATGAGCCTCACGAAGGCATCGGGCTGATTCAGCCCACCGGGGCGACCGCGCCGTACGCGTCGGGCTCCAGCTGTGCGATCCAGTCGAACAGGGGCTGGCCGCTGAACCAGCCGGCAGCGTTCGAGCCGACCAACCTAGCCGTGTCGCGGGCGACGTCGGGTCCGATCGGACGAACCTCGCCTGCCGCACGGGCGAGGAGCTCCACCTCGCAGCTTCGCTCCAGCGTGACGTACCAGAACACCGCCTCCTCGATCGACTGGCCGACGGTCAAGATCCCGTGGTTGGCCAGGATCGCGGCCTTGTGGGTGCCGAGGGCGTGGGCGATGCGCTTGCCCTCCTCGGGGTCGTTGACGACGCCCGTGTAGTCGTCGAACAGCACGTGGTCCTCGTAGAAGATGCAGCTGTCCTGGGTGAGCGGCTCGAGGGTGCGTCCGAGCGTGGAGTAGGCCCGGCCGAACCGGGAGTGGCTGTGCGCGGCGGCCACCACGTCGGGGCGAGCGGCGTGGATCCCCGCGTGGATGGCGAACGCCGCCCGGTTCACGGGCCAGGCACCGTCCACCACCTCGCCCTGGTGGTTCACGAGGAGTAGATCGTCGGCGGTGATCAGCTTGAAGCTCAGCCCGAACGGGTTCACCCAGAAGTGGTCCGCGCGCTCGGGGTCTCGTGCCGTGATGTGACCGGCGACACCCTCGTCGAACCCGAGCCGTCCGAAGATGCGAAAGGCGAGGGCCAGCCGCTGCTTGCGCCAGGTGCGCTCCTGGTCGATCGTGCGGTCCACGTGCATGGGGTGCGGGGTGCGCGCCACGGCGATCTCCTCGGGCTCGATGAGGTCAGCATCGTACGACGGACCCGAGGCCGACGCTGCGGGCACGAGGCGGTCCGAGGGGTCCACCGGACGCCACCGGCTGACCGCTACGTTTCGTCAGGTGACGAAACCATCCCTCGATGAGCGGTGCCGGTGGTGCGGTCGCCGCCTGCCCGAGCGGGCGCGCACCGGGCGACCGCGGCGGTACTGCCGCGCCGGCTGTCGCCAGCAGGCGCACCTGGCACGGAAGTTGGCCGCGAGCCACGGGCTGTCCGGCGGTGACGTGATCGTCGACCGCGAGAAGCTCGAGGAGCTCCAAGGCGTCCTGTACTGCCTCCAGGCCGCTATCGAAGACGTCGACCGCGACCTGGCGGTGGGCAGGCCCACGGCGGCGGACGTGCGTGAGGCGCTCGACTGGCTCCTCGTGAACGCTCGGCCCGCCGCCGAACAGTTGGTTGGAGCCCCGGACCGCCTCGCTTGACTTGACATAACGTAGATTATGGGCGTTTGGGTCCTGGGATCGCCCCAGGTCGCCAACGGCCATGTCGGACGGGCGACCCCGCAGACCGCGGCCGACCGGCGAGGTGTGCGTGCTCGATGTCGCCAAACGACCCTGAACACGCACACCCCCGGGTTGCGGGCCACGTCGATCCCGAGGTGTGCGTGCTCGATGTCGCCAAACGACCCTGAACACGCACACCTGGGGTCATCGGCCGCGGCCGCCTGGCCGGTCGAGCCATCAGCGACCGGGCGGCGGCTGCCGAGCGTCGGTTGGCCGGGCGACGCGAACAGCTGCAGCTGGCGGAACGGCGGACAACCCGGATCGGCGGGTTCGGCGGACCGAGTAGGTTCGTAGCCCTATGTCCCGCAGGATCGACATCGAGCTCACC
>CAZIVZ010000525.1:0-2409 GCA_964542495.1 uncultured Aquihabitans sp. | reverse complement strand
GAAGGTACCGGTCTGTCCGAGGTGGTACTTCACGTCGCCGGAGCCCTGGGTGGAGTCGGGGTCGATGTAGCGCTCGAACTCGCGGAAGAGCTGGTCGAAGTCCTTGCCCACGATGTTGGTGAGCACGTTGAGCCGACCGCGGTGGGCCATGCCCACCACCACGCTGTCGAGGCCCTCGGCGGCGGCCTCCCCGAGGACGGCGTCGAGCACCGGGATGGCCGACTCGGCGCCCTCGATGCCGAAGCGCTTCTGGCCCACGTACTTGGTGGCCAGGAACTTCTCGAAGGCCTCGGCGGCGTTGAGGCGACCGAGGATGTGGCGCTGCTCGTCGGGGTCGACCCGGTTGCTCACCCCTTCGACGTGCTCCTGGATCCAGCGCTTCTGGACGGGATCGGAGATGTGCATGTACTCGATGCCGACGGTGCGGCAGTAGGCGTCGCGCAGCACGTGCAGCAGGTCGCCCAGCTTCATGCGGTGGGTTCCGCCGACGCCGGAGGTGAGGAACTCCCGCTCGAGGTCCCAGATGGTGAGGCCGTAGGTGGCGGGGTCGAGCTCGCTGTGCATCTGCGGCTCCTTCCACGCCAAGGGGTCGAGGTCGGCGATCAGGTGCCCGCGCACGCGGTGCATGTTGATCAGCGTCTGCACGTGCATCTGCTTCTCGAGGCGGGCCTGGTCCTTGTCAGCCGGGTTGTCGTCGGGGAGCCACTTCACCGCGGTGTACGGGACGCCGAGCGACTGGAAGATGTGGCCGTAGAAGTCGTCGTCCCCCATCAGCAGCTCTTGGATGCGCTTGAGGAACAGCCCGGACTCCGCGCCCTGGATGATGCGGTGGTCGTAGGTGGACGTGATGGTCATCACCTTCGACAGGCCCATCTCGGCCAGGGCCTCGGGGTCCGAGCCGGCGAAGGCGGCCGGGTAGTCGAGGCGACCGACCCCCACGATCGCGCCCTGGCCGGGCATCAGCCGGGGCACCGACTGGACGGTGCCGATGGTGCCCGGGTTGGTGAGGGTGATCGTGGCCCCGGCGAAGTCGTCGGGGGTGAGCTTGTTGGAGCGGACCTTGCGGATGAGGTCCTCGTACGCGCCCCAGAAGCCGCGGAAGTCGAGCGTGTCGGCGTCCTTGATCACCGGCACGAGCAGGGTTCGGCCGCCGCCCTTCTTCTCGAGGTCGACCGCGAGGCCGAGACCCACCGTGGGGTGCTTCACCACGCGGGGCTTGTCGTCGGGGCCCACCACGAACGTCGAGTTCATGTTGGGCACGGCGTCGGCCACGGCCCGCACGATGGCGAAGCCGATCAGGTGCGTGAAGGAGACCTTGCCGCCGCGGGTGCGCCCGAGGTACCCGTTGATGATGCGCCGGTTGATCTCGAGCAGCTTCGCCGGCACCTCCCGAAACGACGTGGCGGTGGGGACCGCCAGGCTCGCCTCCATGTTGCGGACGATGGCGGCGCCGGCGCCTCGGAGCACCTCGCCGGGCACCTCGACGGTGCCGTCGGCGGAGATCCCGGTGGTGAGCGGCGGCCCCGCGGCAGGTGGGGCAGCGGGCGCCGGGGCGGTACCGGCACGCACGGCGTCGACCTGGGAGGTGTCGCCGGTCCGGCCCCGGGCGGGCAGGGCCTTGTCGACCACGCTGGCGGTCACGTCGGAATCTCGCTGGTAGTCAGCGAAGAAGTCCCGCCAGCTCCCGCTCACCGAGGCGGGGTTCGCCAGGTACTGCTCGTACATCTCGTCGACGAGCCAGGCGTTGGGTCCGAGGGAATCGGTGGGCTTCTGGGAGTCGGGCATCGTGTCCGATGCTACCGAGGTCGCCACCCGAGCAAGACCGGGTCGAAAGCAGCTGCTGGGGGATCGCGATCTGACCCCACCACTACCCTGGTCGGTCGCGCCGGACGCCTGGCGCCCTCGATCGACCCGGAGGTCCCGCTCCCGATGAGCGCCCAGTACATCTACACGATGCGCAAGCTCACCCGGTTCTACCCGCCGGACCGCGAGGTGCTGAAGGACATCAACCTGTCGTTCTACCCGGGCGCCAAGATCGGCGTCCTCGGGGCCAACGGCGCCGGCAAGTCGTCGCTGTTGAAGGTGATGGCCGGCCGCGACGACGGCTTCACCGGCGAGGCCCGCCTCACCCCGGGCTTCAGCGTCGGCATGTTGGAGCAGGAGCCCCACCTCGACGAGACCAAGACGGTCAAGGAGAACGTGCTCGACGGGGTGGCGGAGGTGGCCGGCCTGCTCGAGCAGTACGACGCGTGCCTGGCCAAGTACGCCGACCCCGACGCCGACTACGAGAAGATCGGCGAGGAGCAGGCCCGCCTGGAGGCCGAGATCGCCGCCAAGGGTGCCAACGACCTCGACCGCCAGCTCGAGATCGCCATGGACGCGCTGCGCCTGCCGCCGGGCGATGCCGAG
>CAZIVZ010000524.1:0-2416 GCA_964542495.1 uncultured Aquihabitans sp. | reverse complement strand
AACCGGTACGAGGACGGCATGGAGAAGTGCATCGGGTGCGAGCTGTGCGCCGGTGTCTGCCCCGCCCGCTGCATCTACGTGCGCGGCGCCGACAACCCGCCCGACGAGCCGGTCAGTCCGGGCGAGCGATGGGGCTTCGTCTACGAGATCAACTACCTGCGCTGCATCCACTGCGACCTGTGCGTGGAGGCGTGCCCCACCGAGGCCATCACCGAGTCCAAGCTGTTCGAGTTCTCGTTCACCCGCCGCTCCGACGCCATCTACACCAAGGCCGAGCTCGTGGTGGACGACGATGGCCTGCCCCAGCAGCTTCCCTGGGAGGACTGGACCGACCTCGCCACTGTGGCTGCCAAGTCCTCGGCGTGGGTGCGCGCCACCGCGCCCGGCGGCTCCGCCGCCTACGAAGGGCGCGTCGGCTGGAGCGGCGAGCTCGGGTTCGGGGTCAAGCCGCCCGAGGCCGGCCAGGCCTCCGAGCGCCGCGAGGTCGCCCCCGCCCCCGCTGCCGGCCACGAGGGAGGCCACTGATGGAGACCGTCGTGTTCGTCGCCGCCGCCCTGGTCTGCCTGGCCGGTGCGGTGGGCGTGGTCTTGTCCGACAACGCAGTGCACTCGGCGCTCAGCCTCGTGGGCACCCTGTTCGGCATCGCCGTGCTGTTCATCGCCCAGGACGCCGAGTTCCTCGCCGCCGTCCAGATCATCGTCTACGCCGGCGCCATCGTGGTGGTGTTCCTGTTCGTGATCATGCTGCTGGGCGTCGATCGCACCGAGGACATCCGCGTCGAGCCCCTGGCCGGCCAGCGCGCCGCCGCCGCCGTGGCCGCCGGCATGCTCTTCGTCGGGCTCGCCGCCCTGGTGGTGGCGGGCTCGATCACGGGGGCCCCGTCCACCGCCGGCCCCAACGACACGGACACCTCCAACGTCACCCAGCTCGCCGAGCTCCTGTTCACCCGCTACCTGTGGGCGTTCGAGATCACCTCGGTGCTGCTGGTGATCGGCGTGGTGGGCGCCGTCGTGCTGGCCCGACACCGTCGAGACGCCTACATCGACGACGGGCCGGGCGACGACATCGCCGCCCTCGGCTCGGCCGCAGACGGTGGTGCTTCGTGATCCTCGCTGCCCTGGGCCCCGAGGCCTACCTCATCTTGAGTGCCGCGCTCTTCGCCATCGGCACCCTCGGCGTGCTCGTGCGCCGCAACCCGCTGGTCATGTTCATGTGCGTCGAGCTCATGCTCAACGCCGTCAACCTCAGCTTCGTCACCCTCGCCCGCCAGCTCGACGACCTCGGCGGCCAGATCGCCGTGTTCTTCGTGATGGTGGTGGCCGCCGCCGAGGTGGTCGTGGGGCTCGGGATCATCGTCTCGATCTTCCGACGTCGCCAGGGTGCCACCGCCGACGACCTCGCCGTGATGAGGGGCTGAGGAGACCCATGAACGACGCGCTCTTCCTCATCCCGCTGCTGCCCCTGGCCGGCTTCGTGTTCCTCGCCCTGTTCGGCAAGCGCCTCGGCGAGCCCGCCGCCGGCTGGGTGGCCACCGTTGCCGTCGCCGCCTCGTTCGCGGTCACCGTGGGCGTGTTCTTGGACCTGCGGTCCATGGCGGCCGAGGAGCGGGTGCTCACCCAGACCCTGTTCACCTGGCTGCCCGTCGGGGGCTTCCAGGTCGACGTCGGGTTCCTCGCCGACCCGCTCTCGGTCACGATGCTGCTCTTCGTCACCGGCATCGCCGCCCTGATCCACCTGTACGCCATCGGGTACATGCACGGCGACCCGCGATTCTCCAAGTTCTTCGTGTACCTCAACCTGTTCGTCTTCTCGATGGTCATGTTGGTGCTGGGCGACAACATGCTCGTCACCTTCCTGGGTTGGGAGGGTGTGGGTGCCTGCTCGTACTTCTTGATCTCCTTCTGGCACGAGAGCGATGCCAACGCCTCAGCCGGCAAGAAGGCGTTCGTGACCAACCGCATCGGCGACTTCGGGTTCATGGTGGCGATCTTCTTCACCTTCAACGCGGTGGGCACCGTCAACTACGCCGGCATCACGTCGGCGTCGCCGGCCATGGCCACCACCACCGCCACGGTCATCGCCGCCATGTTGTTCCTGGGTGCCTGCGGCAAGTCGGCCCAGCTGCCGCTGTTCGTGTGGCTGCCCGACGCCATGGCCGGTCCCACGCCCGTCTCCGCACTGATCCACGCCGCCACCATGGTCACCGCCGGCGTGTACCTGCTCACCCGGATGAACCCGGTGATCGCCCTGTCGGCGAGCTGGGTGCCGTGGATGATCGCCATCGTCGGTGCCGGGACCGCGCTGTTCGCCGCCACCATCGCCGTGGCCCAGAACGACATCAAGAAGGTGCTGGCCTACTCCACCGTGAGCCAGCTCGGCTACATGTTCCTGGCCATCGGGTCAGGTGCCTACGTGG
>CAZIVZ010000523.1:0-2438 GCA_964542495.1 uncultured Aquihabitans sp. | reverse complement strand
CCTGGGCGCCGCCGAAGGAGCGGTTGTCGAGCAGGCCGCCGTACTCGCGGGCGAAGGGAACGCCCTGGGCGACGCATTGGTCGATGATGGCGGTGCTGATCTGGGCGAGGCGGTAGACGTTGGCCTCGCGGGCGCGGAAGTCGCCGCCCTTGACGGTGTCGTAGAAGAGGCGCTGCACCGAGTCGCCGTCGCCCTTGTAGTTCTTGGCGGCGTTGATGCCGCCCTGCGCGGCGATGGAGTGGGCCCGGCGTGGCGAGTCGTGGAAGGTGAAGGCCTTCACCCGGTAGCCCTGCTCGCCGAGCGTGGCGGCGGCGGCCGCCCCGGCCAGGCCGGTGCCCACCACGATGACCTCGTACTTGCGGCGGTTGGCCGGGTTCACCAGCTTGCGGTCGAACTTGTACTTCGTCCACTTCTCGGTGATCGGGCCGTCGGGGATCTTGGCGTCGAGCTGCACGGTTGCTCCTAGTTGCCGACGACGCCGGCGAGCACGGCGATGGGGAACGAGACGTTGCCGATGACGACGACGGCGGCGAACGCCGCCGCGAAGTTGCGCCGCCAGGCGTTGAAGCGCGGGTTGTTCCACCCGAGCGACTGGAACAGGCTCCAGGCGCCGTGGAACAGGTGGACCCCGAGGGCCAGGTTGGCGACGATGTACAGCGCGGCCACCGGGAAGCGGCTCAGGCTGGCGTCGACGTTCTCGTAGGCCTCACCCCGCACGTAGTGGTACCCGGTGCCGGTGAAGGTGAGATCGAAGAGGTGCCAGACCAGGAACAGGCCCACGATGATTCCGGTCCAGCGCATGGTGCGGCTGGCGAAGTTGGCGGCGATGTAGTCGCGCCGGCTCTGGTAGCCGACCGTGCGGGCGGCCTTGTTCATGCGGGTGAGTGAGTAGGCGGCGTGGATGTGGAGCGCGAACGCGCCGATGAGGCCGAGTCGCATGAGCCACAGGGCCACCGTGCGAGGAAGGATCGGCACGAGGAGCTCACGCAGGAACTCGCCGTACTCGTTGAGGTGGGAGGCACCGAGGTACATCTTCAGGTTGCCCACCATGTGGGCGAAGACGAACCCCATGATCATGATCCCCGTGATCGCCATGACGTACTTCTTGCCAAGGGCGGACCGGTAGACCTCGACGGGGAACGGAGCCTTGCGCTTGGCCCTGGATCCGGCCGTGGCCGTACCTCGGGCAACCGTTGTCGTAGCCATCGGTGGCGACGCTACCCCTGCGCAGCAGGTCGGGAACAACCCGCGACGCCCCGTGGGAGACGCTACTGATCGGTCTGTCGACCGATGAGTCGCACTGCGAGAACGTCACCCGCGTGGAAGGGGACCTGCAGGTGATCGTGGGGGCGAACCTTCGCCGGCTGCGCAAGGAGGCCGGGTACTCCCAGGAGTCCTTCGGCCAACACATCGGGTGGCACCGCACGTTCGTCGGCGCCGTCGAGCGCGGCGAGCGGAACCTGACCCTCCGCACGGTGGAGCGGCTGTGCCAACAGCTCGGGGTGCACCCCTTCGACCTGCTCTGGGATCGCTCGGGCGTGGGGGTGAAGCTCGCCCACGGCGAGGTGCTCTCGTTCGACCCCGTGGTGGCGAAGCTGCCGCCGGAGCGGGGCTCGGGCGCGATCGGTCCCGGCCGAGCCCGCTGATCAGCGGGCCGCGATGCGGCTCCGGTCGTGGCGCGTGACCGGGCCCTGCGGGACGGCGTCGCCCACGACCTCGAGCTCCAATTCCAGCGGCCCGGGCTCGTCGGGCACTTCGATGGCGAGCGTGCCCACCCGCTCGCAGCTGTCGGGGTCGAGGTCGCCGGCGAAGCGCCAGCGCTGCTCGCCGCCGGTCCACGTGAGGCGGGCCCGCACCTCCACGCCGGGGAGCGCCACCCGCAGGTCGGAGACCACGTGGACGTCGATGGCCAGCGTGTCGCCGCCGACCAGCTCGGCGGGGAGCCGGTCGGCCACCACGATCACCGGCCGGCAGGCGTCGCGCAGGGCGGCGTACCCCGCCTTGGGTGTCCGCTCGTGGTCGAGTACGGACCAGCTGACCGCCGGGTGGGGGTCGGCCAGCAGGAACTGCGCGAACCCACCGGTGGGTCGGTACTTGATGCGTCGCAGCGTCTCGACGTGGTGCCGCAGGAGCTCGGCCTGGTACGCCTGGGTGGCGTTGCGCCAGGACTCGAAGCTCGGGTGGTCGGCCGGGGGGACGCGACGGTCGAAGATGGCCTTCTGGAGGCCGTGCCGCTCGGCGAGGTCGTCCCAGGCGAGGTCCGGCCAGCGCTCGGGGCCGAGGAAGTCGTCGGTGGTGGGCACGGCCTGGGCGCCGAACTCCGAGACGAACCGCACCATGCGGGGCACCGCGGCGGCGAACCCTGGCAGGTCCCGCTCGTCGCCGTGGTACCAGCCGAAGTACAGGTGGCTGTCGGTGCCGTCGAGCAGCGGCAGGTG
>CAZIVZ010000522.1:0-2453 GCA_964542495.1 uncultured Aquihabitans sp. | reverse complement strand
GATCCCTCGCCGCCGAGCGCCCAGAACTGCACCGGCGCGCCGGCCGGGGTGTAGGTGATCCCCAGCTCCTCCACCCGCTCGGTGATCCGGTCGCCGGGGGTGGCCGGCTTCACCAGGCCCGACAGGTCGCCCTTGATGTCGGCGGTGAAGACGGGGACGCCCTGGGCCGAGAGCTGCTCGGCCAGGACCTGGAGGGTGACGGTCTTGCCGGTGCCGGTGGCGCCCGCGATGAGCCCGTGGCGGTTGCACATGGCCAGCGGGACCTGCACGACCGCCCCGGGGTGCGTCGTCCCGTCGAGGACCGCCCGGCCGATGTCGATGGTGGGCCCGTCGGTGGCGTAGGCCGCCGCCATCCGGGTCGCGAACTCCTCCGCGGTCATGGCGCCAGACCGTAGTGCGACCCCTGGCGGCGCCGGGTGGCCTCGCCTCCTCAGCGGAACTGCGCGAGCACCTCGTCGGCGCCGGGGCCGAGGTCGAGCACGGCGGCGCCGCCGCTCGTGGTGCGCGGCACCACCGGGAGCACCACCGACTCGGGGTCCGTGCGCCCCATCCGCCAGCCGAAGCGGGCGGCGTCGAACACGCTCATGTCGTCGTCGACCCGGAGGCCGGCGGCCATCTTGTCGGCCGCCGAGAGCAGGGTGAACGGGTTCCGCTTCGCCCCGGCCTTGGCCATGATCTCGCGGAGGAAGACCTGCTGGCGGCGGGTGCGGTTGACGTCGGGGAGCCCGCCCTCGGGCACCTCCTGGCCGTCGATGATCTCGGTGTAGTGGCGGGAGCGCACGAAGGCCAGGGCCTGGGCGCCGTCGAGGTGGACCCGGCCGGCGGTGGGCACCACCAGGCCCGACGCACGGTCCAGCGCCGGGTGGGCGAAGTCGACGTCGATGCCGCCGAACGAGTCGACCAGCCCGGCGAACGACACGAAGTCGATCTCGAGGTAGCGGTCGATCGGGATGCCGAAGTTCTGGGTGACGGCGGCGATCAGGTTGGCCGGACCGGCGTTGTAGGTGGCGTTGAGGCGCCCCTCCTGGCCCGTGGCCGGGTTGGTCACCCAGAGGTCTCGGTTCAGCGAGAGCATGCGGGCCCGGCCGTCGACCATCCGCAGGACCATGATCGTGTCGGAGCGGGCGCCGAGCACGTTGTCCCGCTGGTCGCCGGGGTTGCGGCCGTTGTCGGAGCCCACCAGGAGGTAGTTGGTGCCGGCGGGGCTGCGGGAGAGCTGCTCGCTGACGTCGACCTTCTCGATCCGGCCGAAGATGGCGCTGGCCCAGAGGTAGCCGCCCACGGAGGCAACCACCAGCAGGCCCACCAGGCCGGCGGCGGTCCAGGCCAGGATCCGACCGCGCGACCGGCGACGGCGCGGCGCGGCGGACCCGGCTGGCGTGGTCGAGCCGAGGGCGTCGTCGGCGGCGCGGGCGGGGCCCACCAGCCGTTCGATCACCACGCCGAGCACCAGGCCGGCCAGGAGCCACAGCACAAGCGTCACCGGGGCTCACCCCGGTCCGGGGGAAGGACCTCGCCGGAGATGCGCGTCCGCTCCTGGTCGTCGAGGGCACGGGTGCCCGGCGGTCCGCCCGTAGCCACCGCGGCCACGCGCAGCTCCACCGGGCCCACGCCGATGACCGATCCGGGCCGCAGCGCGTGCGGCCGGTTGGGGACCACGGCGGTGCCGTCGACCGTGGTGCCGTTGGCCGAGCCCTCGTCGACCACCGCCCAGCCGCCGCGCAGTCGCTCGATGCGGGCGTGGGCCCGGCTCACCCGGGTGTCGTCGATGGTGACGGTGCGGTCCCGGGACCGGCCGATCGTGAGCGGATCGGCCAGCGGGAACCGCTCGCCGGTGTCGGCGCGGATCAGCACGAAGGTGCGGCCGGGGGCCGACGTGCGCGGCGCCGGCGCAGCGGGCGGCGGCGCGGGTGGCGGAGGAGGCGTGGGATCGGGGTCGGGCGACGTGACCGTGGCGGCCGGCGCGCCGGGGTGCCGGGCCGGGTCGGCCTGGTACTCGATGTCCACCGCCCCGTCGAGCGACCAGCCGTTGTCGGCGGCCGCCTGGGCAAGCGCCTCGGTGAGTCCCTCGGTGAACCAGCGCCGGGCCTCGTCGACCACCGCCAGGTCGTCGGGGTGCAGCGACAGGAGGTAGGCGGAGGGGGCGTGGGTGCGGCCCTGCCGGGTGACCCGCACGTGGCGCACCATCTCCGAGAAGCAGGCCCGCTGGAGCTCGGGCGCTGACAGCCCCCGACGGGTGCCGAGGCTGCCGCCCACGGTGCGCGCCACCGATGCCGCGTGGGCGGCACGGTCGGGTCGGCGGAGGCGGCGGGAACCGACGAAGCCGACCACGGCACCCAGCACGAGGACCACGACGTTCGTCACGGGCTCGGCCGGGGTGGGGTGGGGTGGGGGGAGGGCGGACCGATGATCAGAGCAGCGTGGTGGAGCCGGCGATGTCGTAGCTGGTGAGC
>CAZIVZ010000521.1:0-2460 GCA_964542495.1 uncultured Aquihabitans sp. | reverse complement strand
CATGGCTGATGCTCCCGTTGCCGGCGACCGCGCCCCGGCGTTCAACCTCCTCGACCAGCGAGGCGAGAAGGTGCGCCTCTCCAGCTTCAAGGGCCGCAAGGTGCTCGTCTACTTCTACCCGAAGGCCGACACGCCCGGCTGCACCACGCAGTCCTGCGGCCTGCGCGACATCGCCGACGACATCGGCGACACCGTGATCATCGGGATCAGCCCGGACCTCCCCGCCAAGCTGGCCAAGTTCGACGACAAGTACGGCCTCGGGTTCACCCTGCTGTCGGACCCCGAGCACGCCACCGCCGAGGCCTACGGCGTGTGGGGCGAGAAGTCGATGTACGGCAAGAAGTACTTCGGGATCATCCGCTCCGCGTTCCTGATCGACGAGAAGGGCAAGGTGGTCGAGGCCTGGCCCAAGGTGAGCCCGAAGGACACCCCGAAGAACCTGCTCCGAGCCCTGGCCGGAGCCTGAGACTCCGACGGGCGCCTACACTCGCCCGTCGCACCCACCCGCCCGGGTGGCGGAATGGCAGACGCGGTGGACTCAAAATCCACTGTCCGAAAGGGCGTGCGGGTTCGAATCCCGCCCCGGGCACCCTCCCGCTCGCCGGCCGTGCCCGCGTGGTCCGAGGTGGCCGTCGGCTCCCGCCTAGACTCGCCCCGTGGGTCGCAGCCTCATCGAACGCCGTCTCCGTGACGTGTCGGAGCGGCGCAAGGCCGTCGCGGCCCAGCTCGCGGTGGCCGAGGAGCAGCTCGCCCACCTCGCCGAGGAGGCCGACGAAGCCCGCCTGCGGGCCCTCGTCTCGGAGACGCCCCTCGCCGGGAAGGAGCATCGCGAGGCCGAGCGCCACGCCGAGGCCATGCGTCGCCACCGTGACGACCTCGTCGCCGAGGTGCAGAAGCTCGAGGCATCGCAGGACTCCCTGCTCGATCGCCTCGTCGCCACCGGAACCTGATCTCACCGCCAATTGGAACCACACAGGAGTGCAACGGTGCCCACCCGTGTCGTGATCGCTGAGGACGAGGCCATCATCCGCCTCGACCTCAAGGAGACCCTCGAGGAGGAAGGCTACGAGGTGGTGGCCGAGACGGGCCGGGGCGACGAAGCCGTCGAGCTGGTCCGCCGGTTCGAGCCCGACGTCGCCATCCTCGACATCAAGATGCCCGGTCTCGACGGGTTGTCGGCCGCTCGCGAGATCGCCGGCGAGCGCCGAGCCGCGGTGGTGATCCTCACCGCGTTCAGCCAGCGCGACCTGATCGAGCGGGCCCGGGACGCGGGCGCCCTGGCCTACCTCGTCAAGCCGTTCCAGAAGTCCGACCTGCTCCCCGCCATCGAGGTGGCCCTCGGACGCTTCGCCGAGCTCAAGGAGCTCCACGACCAGGCCACGTCCCTCTCGGACCAGCTCGAGACCCGCAAGGTGGTCGACCGGGCCAAGGGCCGGCTCATGGACCAGAACCACCTCACCGAGTCGGCCGCCTTCGGGTTCATCCAGAAGACGGCCATGCGGGAGCGCCAGACCATGCGAGACGTGGCGCAGCGCGTCCTCGACGGAGACCTCGCCCCCACCGAAGGCTGAACCCCGGGGAGGTCACTCCAGCCTGAGCGAATGTGGTGTGCCCCGGCGACGTTCTGGTCGATTTCGCGCGGGGAGTTCAGGCCGTGGGAGGGCGGCGACGGCACGCGGGGCGGCGCCGTAGCATCGGCGGCCTATGCGGTTCATGCTGATCGACGGGAACTCGCTCGCCTACCGGGCGTTCCACGCCCTGCCCACCGACCTCGTCACGGCGTCGGGGCAGGTCACCAACGCCGTGTTCGGGTTCACGTCGATGTTCATCAACCTGGTGCGCGACCACCAGCCCGACGCGGTGGCGGTGGCCTTCGACCGCCCCGAGACCACCTGGCGCCACCAGCGCCAGCCCGACTACAAGGCGAACCGCATCGCCGCGCCCGACATCTTGCGGCAGCAGCTCGGCCTGGTGCACCAGGTGGTGGAGACCCTGGGCGTCACCTTCATCGACCAGGCCGGCGTGGAGGCCGACGACATCATCGCCACCTTGGCCACCCAGGCCCGAGACCGCGGTGACGACGTCCTCATCGTCACCGGCGACCGGGACAGCTACCAGCTGGTGGAGGACCCCCACGTCCGGGTCATCTACAACAAGCGCGGCGTGTCCGACTACGCCGACTACGACGAGGCCGGCATCTTCGAGCGCACCGGCGTGCACCCGCGCGACTACGTCCAGTACGCCGCCTTGCGGGGTGACCCCAGCGACAACCTGCCCGGCGTGCCCGGGGTGGGCGAGAAGACCGCGGCCAAGCTGATCAACACCTACGGCGGGCTCGACGGCATCTTCGCCCACGTCGACGACCAGACCCCGAAGCTCCGCCAGAACCTCGCCGCCCACGAGGAGCAGGTGCGCCTCAACGCCGAGGTGATGGTGCTGCTGCGCGACCTCGACCTCGAG
>CAZIVZ010000520.1:0-2477 GCA_964542495.1 uncultured Aquihabitans sp. | reverse complement strand
CCCCCCGCCGGAGCGGTAGCACCAGCCTGTGCCACCATCGGCCCGTGGCCCCCCGGCGCTTCCCGATCCTGTTCACCGGCTTGAACAAGCTGATGGCCGTGCTCGGCATCGGACCGGGCTCCTCGTACGTGGAGGTGGACGCCGATGCCGTCGTCGTGCGCATGGGCATCGGCTTCCGCGCCCGTCTGCCCCGGACCGCCGTGCGGTCGGCGGCGCCGGACCAGGACCCGGTGCGGGCCTGGGGCGCGCACGGCTGGCGCGGGCGCTGGCTCGTGAACGGCTCGTCGGCCAACATCGTGCGCCTCGACATCGACCCGCCCGTGCGGGCCCACGTGCTCGGGTTCCCCGTGAAGCTGCGCCGGCTCCGGGTCTCGATGGTCGACCCCCAGGGCCTGATCGAGGCGCTCGGAGCGAGCTGACACCGAGAAGTGCGGGACCGATCTCACGGCACGGGCGTCGGCCCGGTGGACCGTGCCAGACCCTCGACCCGGCGACCTCAGGCCATGGTGAGCCCGCCGCTCACCGAGATGGTCTGGCCGGTGACGAAGCCGGCCTCGTCGGAGGCGAAGGACGCGACGGCGGGCGCGATGTCGTCGGGGGCCGCCAGGCGCCGCATGGGAACGGCCCGCTTCAGCGACTCGACGAAGCGCTCGCCGTCACCCAGCTCATCGGCCATGGCCCGGATCATCGGCGTGTCGGTGGGGCCGAGGCAGATGACGTTCACGGTGATGCCGTGCCTGGCCACCTCGCGGGCGACGCTCTTGGAGAGCGACACCACCGCGCCCTTGGCCCCGGCGTAGACGGACTCCAGCGACGAACCGACTCGGGCGGCATCGGAGGACCCCGACACGATCCGCCCAGCCTCCCAGGCGATCATGCCGGGAAAGACGGCGTGCACCGTGTTCAGCGCCCGTCAGCCGACCTGGGAGCGTTCGAACAGGCCGCGCAGGTACAGCGCCTGGCCGGCGTGCTGGACGTCGTCGTCGACGATGCTGACCAACCGCACCCCCATGGTGACCGGTGGGTCCCAGTTCTCGTCGACGACGCGATCCAGGTCTGCCGTCGTCACGGCTTCGAGCACGGTCCTCGTGCGAGCCCAGACCGCGTCGTAGTAGTCGAGGAGCACCTGCACGCTCTCGGGTCGCACGGCGGCAACCTGTTCGGCGGTGTGGCCGTAGCCCATGTTCCACGGATCGGGCTCGAGGCTGAAGCGCGTCGCCCAGCCACCCTCCACCCACTCCTGCTCGGCGTCGACGAGCATGGCGACCTGGATGTCCTGGCCTCTGGCGATGTGCCAGACGAGCCAGCCGATCGGGTTCACGCCGGCGACCGGTGTGCGGGTCAGCCACGCCTCGTCGATGCCGTCCAAGACCCCGTGGACGTGCTCGCTCACGCGACCGAACGCTTCGATCAGGACCTCGTTGCCTTCCATCGTCCCGTTCTATCGCCGGCGATCGTCGGGTGCTCGGGGCTCGCGGTCGAACGCCCACGAGCGCCGCGATGGAGGGGTGCAGTTCAGCCCGGAGCTTCGTCCCCGCGCGGCCGACGGGGCCGTCACTGTCTCGTACCGCCTCTGGTCACGGCCCCAGGTGCGCGCCGGCGGCGTGTACAACCGGTGAATGCGTCGGCAGCAGTCGATGGGCGGTCCTCGTGGCGGATGCGACCTAGTGGCCGGCGACCGGGTGCGGGCGGTACAGCTCCTCCAGCGACCTGATCTCGTCGGCGTCGAGGGTCACCTGCTCGGCGGCGATGGCGTCCTCGAGGTGCCGGAGTCCCGTGGCGCCGACGATCGGGGCCGTCACGCCCGGTTTCGACAGCAGCCAGGCCAGTGCCGTCTGGGCCGGCACCAGGCCGCGCCGCTCGGCGAGGTCGGCGTTGCGCTCGACGATGTCGAAGTCGGCGTCATCGGTGTAGAGGAAGTCGGCGAACTGGTCGGTCTCGCTCCGGGCGGTCTGCCGCTCGCCGGCCCGCGTCCGGTTCCCGGCCAGGATGCCCCGCGCCAGCGGGCTCCACGGGATGACCCCGACGCCCTGGTCGAGGCACAGCGGGATCATCTCGCGCTCCTCCTCCCGGTAGATGAGGTTGTAGTGCGGCTGCATCGAGACGAAGCGGGTCCAGCCGTGGGTGTCGGCGACGTGCTGTGCCTTGGCGAACTGCCAGGCGTACATGCTGCTGGCGCCGATGTAGCGGGCCTTGCCCGCTCGGACGACGTCGTGGAGGGCCTCCATCGTCTCCTCGACGGGGACGTTCGGGTCCCAGCGGTGGATCTGGTACAGGTCGACGTGGTCGAGGCCGAGCCGGGTGAGGGAGGCGTCGATGGCCGCCAGGATGTGCTTGCGGGAGAGCCCGCCGCCGTTGGGGCCGGGGGTGACGGGCATGAAGACCTTGGTGGCGATCACCACCTCGTCGCGCGCCAACATCTGCCTCAGCAGGCGGCCGGTGATCTCCTCGCTCGTCCCCTTCGAGTAGACGTCGGC
>CAZIVZ010000519.1:0-2480 GCA_964542495.1 uncultured Aquihabitans sp. | reverse complement strand
CGTTCCCTGTGTACCAAAGGACCGGCACGCGAGATGACCTGGCAGCACGACACCATGATGAACCCGCCGATCGAGGAGCTCCTCGACCGGGCCGGATCCAAGTTCCGCCTGGTCACGCTGGGTGCCAAGCGGGCCCGGCAGATCAACTCGTACTTCGGCCAGCTCGGCGACGGGCTCGGCCAGCTCGTCCCGCCGCAGGTCACCTCGGTGGCCCGCAAGCCGCTGTCGATCGCCTTCGAGGAGATCGCGGCCGACAAGATCGAGGCCGTGGAGATCGACCCCGAGGCCCTCGCCGCCGAGGCGCAAGCCGAGGCCGACGCGCTCGCTGCCGCGGCGGCCGACGCCGACGCCTGACCTCGCCCCACCGGCCCGCTCGCCCATGCTCGCCGGATCACGCATCGTCCTCGGGGTCACCGGCGGCATCGCCGCCTACAAGGCCGTCGACGTGTGCCGTCGCCTCGTCGACGGCGGTGCCCACGTTGCGCCGGTCATGACCGCAGGTGCCACCCGGTTCCTCGGGGAGACCACGCTCTCCGCGCTGGCGTCGGAGCCGGTGCGCAGGTCGCTCTGGGACGAGGTCGACCCGATCCCGCACACCCGCCTGGGCCAGGGCGCCGACGTCGTCGTGGTGTGCCCGGCCACGGCGCGACTGCTGGCCGACTACGCGGCCGGCCGGTCGTCGGACCTGCTCACCGCCACGCTGCTGGCCACCCGGGCGCCTGTGGTCGTGTGCCCGGCCATGCACACCGAGATGTGGGAGCACCCGGCGGTGCAGGACAACCTGGCCACCCTGCGCGCCCGTGGCGTGCGGATCGTGGAGCCGGAATCGGGGCGCCTCGCCGGGGGAGACCTCGGCCACGGACGCCTGGCCGCCCCCGAGCGCATCGTGGCCGCGGTCGAGGCCTGCCTCGGTCCGGCCGATCTCGCCGGCCTCTCGGTCGTGGTCACCGCCGGCGGCACCCGCGAGGCCATCGATCCCGTGCGCTTCATCGCCAACCGCTCGTCGGGCAAGCAGGGCCACGCCTTGGCCGCGGCGGCCGTGCGCCGAGGCGCCGAGGTCACGCTGATCACCACCGCCGCCGCTTCGGCCCCGCCCGGTACCACGCTCGTGGCGGTGGACACGGCGGCGGAGATGGACGCGGCGGTGGGTCAGGTCGCTCCCCGCGCCGACGTCGTCGTCATGGCGGCCGCCGTCGCCGACTTCCGTCCCGTGGCCGTGGCGGTCCAGAAGCTCAAGAAGGCCGACGGCGTGCCCGAGATCCGCCTGGAGCCCACGGTGGACATCCTCGCCCGGCTCGGCGCCGCCAAGCCCGCCGGCCAGACCCTGGTGGGGTTCGCCGCCGAGACCACCGACGTCGACGCCAACGCCCAGGCCAAGCTGGTCGCCAAGGGAGCCGACCTCCTGGTGGCCAACGACGTGTCCGCACCCCAGGTGGGGTTCGAGCACGACACGAACGCCGTGGTGATCCACCAGGTGGGTGGGACGCCGATCGAGGTCCCTCTCGCCGGCAAGGACGTGGTGGCCGACGCAGTGCTAGACGCCGTGCTGGCCCACCGCCTACAGTCCGCCGGTTCCGAGAACCGATAATTCCTGATCGATCCGATCAACATTCACCCCGTGCTCAAGGAGTGCCCCTGTGACCCGCTGGACCTTCACCTCTGAATCGGTGACCGAGGGCCATCCCGACAAGATGGCCGACCAGATCTCCGATGCGGTCCTCGACGCCATCCTGGCGCAGGATCCCGCAGCCCGGGTGGCCTGCGAGACCCTCATCACCACGGGCCTCGTGGTGGTGGCCGGCGAGATCACCACCAGCGCGTACGTCGAGTTCCCCAAGATCGTCCGTGAGACGGTCAACGGGATCGGGTTCGACAACGGCAACACCGGCTTCGACGGGAACACCTGCGGCGTCATCACCTCGATCGACCCGCAGTCGCCCGACATCGCCCAGGGCGTCGACACCGCCTTCGAGACCCGCACCGGCACCGCCGGCGAGGACGTCCTCAACAGCCAGGGCGCCGGCGACCAGGGGATGATGTTCGGCTACGCGTGCAACGAGACCGAGGACCTCATGCCGCTGCCGATCTGGCTGGCGCACAAGCTGTCGGCCCGGCTCGCCGAAGTGCGCAAGGCCGGCATCCTCCCGTACCTCCGCCCCGACGGGAAGACCCAGGTCACCATCGACTACGAGGGCAACACCCCGGTGGCGCTCAAGACCGTGCTCATCTCCACCCAGCACCAGCCCGGGATCGACGCCGAGACCACGATCAAGCCCGACCTCATCGAGCACGTCATCCGCCCGTCGCTGCCTGCGCAGTTCCAGGACAACGACTTCGCCGTGCTGGTGAACCCCACCGGCAAGTTCGAGCTCGGCGGCCCCCACGCCGATGTGGGCCTCACCGGCCGCAAGATCATCGTCGACACCTACGGCGGCATGGCCCGCCACGGCGGCGGCGCGTTCTCGGGCAAGGACCCGTCG
>CAZIVZ010000518.1:0-2482 GCA_964542495.1 uncultured Aquihabitans sp. | reverse complement strand
CACGCACGACGCGTCAACGACATCCCCCACCCCCTGCGAAGCAGTATCGCATGCGACCCCGATCCGGTTGTCCATGCACTTGGACGCTTGCAGACGCGCATTGTCAGGCCCTGCGGCGCAAGCACCGGCTGCCTGACACGCGAGTGCGACGCGCGTCGAAGGTGCAAGAGACCGACGTCCATGACCCCGAACCATCGGCACGGCGCCGGGGCCGTTGAGCGCCCGACCTCACAACAGAACAGGTGTTCGCAACCGTCGAGCGCACCCCCGGTAGAGTGCACAACCGTGTCTGACTCCCTCGTGATCCGTGGCGCCCGAGAGCACAACCTGCGAGACGTCTCGGTCGACCTCCCCCGAGACAAGCTCATCGTCTTCACCGGCCTGTCGGGCTCGGGCAAGTCGTCGCTGGCGTTCGACACCATCTACGCCGAGGGCCAGCGCCGCTACGTCGAGTCCCTGTCGTCGTACGCCCGGCAGTTCCTCGGGCAGATGGACAAGCCCGACGTCGACTTCATCGAGGGCCTGTCGCCGGCCATCTCCATCGACCAGAAGTCGGCGTCGAAGAACCCGCGCTCCACGGTGGGCACGGTCACCGAGATCTACGACTACCTCCGCCTGCTGTTCGCCCGCATCGGCGTGCCGCACTGCCCCGAGCACGGCGTGGTCATCTCCCGCCAGACCCCCCAGCAGATCGTCGACCGCATCCTCGAGCTGCCCGAGGGCACCCGCTTCCAGGTGCTGGCCCCGGTGGTGCGCGGCCGCAAGGGCAACTACGAGACGCTGCTGGCCGACCTGGCCGCCCAGGGCTACGTGCGGGCGCGCATCGACGGTGAGCTCCACGACCTCGGCACCAAGGTGGACCTCGCCCGCTACGAGGTCCACCACATCGAGGTGGTCATCGACCGGCTGGTGAAGCGCGAGGGCATCGAGCGCCGCCTCACCGAGTCGCTCGAGACCGCCCTGGCCCTGGCCGAGGGCGTGGCCGAGGTGGAGCTGGTGCCCGCCGACGGCGGCCAGGGCGAGGTGCTCACGTTCTCCCAGCATCTCGCCTGCCCGGTCGACGGCAAGAGCTACGAGGAGCTCGCGCCCCGGAACTTCTCGTTCAACTCGCCCTACGGCGCCTGCGAGCGCTGCGACGGCCTGGGCACCCAGTTCGAGGTCGACGTCGACCTCGTGGTGCCCGACCCCGACCAGACCCTCGAGGGCGGTGCCATCTCGCCGTGGGCCGGTGGCCACCTCCAGTACCACCAGCGCTTGCTGGAGGCCATCTGCGAGGAGAAGGCCATCCCCATGGACGTGGCCTGGTCGGCCCTCACGGCCAAGCAGCAGAAGCTGCTGATGTTCGGGGCCGGATCCTCCAAGGTGCAGGTCCGCTACAAGAACCGCTACGGCCGCACCCGCTCCTACCAGGCCACCTTCGAGGGCGCCGTCACCTGGATCAAGCGCCGCCACGCCGACACCGAGTCAGACAGCCAGCGCGAGCAGTTCGAGGGCTACATGCGCGAGGTGCCCTGCCCGGCGTGCGAGGGCGCCCGGCTCAAGCCGTTCACCCTGGCCGTCACCGTCGGCGGCAAGAACATCCACGAGATGTCGTCGATCCCGATCGCGGATGCCGCCGCCCTCTTCGCCGAGCTCGAGATCAGCGACAGGGATCGCATCGTGGCCGACCCCATCCTCAAGGAGGTCAACGCCCGCCTCGGGTTCCTGATAGACGTCGGCCTCACCTACCTCTCGCTGCACCGGTCGTCGGCCACCCTCGCCGGCGGCGAGGCCCAGCGGATCCGCCTGGCCAGCCAGATCGGCTCGGGCCTGGTGGGGGTGCTCTACGTGCTCGACGAGCCGTCGATCGGCCTGCACCAGCGGGACAACCGCCGCCTGATCGAGACCCTCATCCGGCTGCGGGACCTGGGCAACACGGTGCTGGTGGTGGAGCACGACGAGGACACCATCGCCGTGGCCGACTACATCGTCGACATCGGCCCCGGCGCCGGGGAGCACGGCGGCGCCATCGTCCACGCCGGCACGGTGAAGTCACTGCTCAAGAACAAGGCCTCCATCACCGGCCAGTACCTCTCCGGCAAGAAGCAGATCCCCGTGCCCCAGACCCGTCGCTCGCCCCAGGGCGAGTGGCTGTCGGTGAAGGGCGCCCGCGAGCACAACCTCCAGGGGGTCGACGTCGACTTCCCGCTCGGGCTGTTCGTGGCCGTCACCGGCGTGTCCGGCTCGGGCAAGTCCACCCTCGTCAACGACATCCTGCTGCGGGCGCTCATGGCGCGGATCTACAAGTCGAAGACGCCGCCGGGGCTGCACAAGAAGGTGCTCGGCATCGAGCACCTCGACAAGGTCATCAACATCGACCAGTCGCCGATCGGCCGCACGCCGCGCTCGAACCCGGCGACCTACACCGGCCTCTTCGACCACATCAGGCAGCTCTTCGCGCAGACGAAGGACGCGCGGGCCCGCGGCTACCAGCCAGGCCGCT
>CAZIVZ010000517.1:0-2493 GCA_964542495.1 uncultured Aquihabitans sp. | reverse complement strand
GCCATGCAGAACATCGAGACGCTCGACGGCATGGGCGTCCGCAAGATCATCACGCAGTGCCCGCACTGCTTCAACACCCTCATGAACGAGTACCCGCAGCTCGGCGGCCACTACGAGGTGGTGCACCACAGCCAGTTCCTGGAGTGGCTGATCGACCAGGGCAAGCTCGACCTCTCCGAGGCCAAGCTCGAGGAGCGCGTGGTGTACCACGACTCCTGCTACCTGGGTCGCCACAACGACGTCTACCTCGCCCCCCGCAACGTGATCGGCAGCCTCGCCGGCATCGAGGTGGTGGAGGCCTCGGCCAACGGCACCAAGGGCATGTGCTGCGGCGCCGGCGGCGCCCGCATGTTCATGGAGGAGACGGTGGGCACGAAGGTCAACGACGCCCGCTCCGAGCAGCTCGTGGAGACCGGCGCCAGCCGCGTGGCCACCGCCTGCCCCTTCTGCTACATCATGATCGACGACGGCGTGAAGGGCCTGGGCAAGGGCGACGACGTGCAGGTGGCCGACATCTCCATGCACCTGCTCGAGGCCATCGAGGCCGGTGAGGCCGGTCGCACCGAGGCCCTCCACGGCACGCCGCCGACCGGCTCGAACCTCTTCGAGACGGTCGAGGACTGACCGTGACCGACGCGGGCAGCCAGCCCCCGATCCTGATCGCCAACCCCGACGAGCAGGTTCGCGAGGTCCTGGCCCGCCTGGTCGAGACCGCCGGCCTCGAGGCCGTCCGGCTCGATCCCGCGGTCGACATCCCCGATGCGGTCGTGGCCACCACCGCCGCCGGGCTGGTGCTCGACACGGGTCCCACCAACCTGTCGGTGCTCGAGGCCATCCGTCGGCGGCCCGAGACCACCGCCGCCAACGTCCGGGTGATCGTGATCGGCTCGGGTCCCGCCGGGGGACGTCTGGCCCTGCAAGCCGGTGCCGACGGCTTCCTCGTCCGCCCGTTCGGTGCCCGCGACCTCCAGGCCGAGATCACCGACGCCCTGGGCCGCGGCGAGGCGGAGCGCCATGCCTGGCGGACGGCCACGGCCACCTCGCTGGAGTCCTGACCGGCCTCGCTGGGCGGGTCGCGCGGCCACGATCGGTGCGGAGAAGGGGGAACACGTGAGGCGAACGATGCTGGCGGTGTGCCTGATCCTGGTGCTCCTCGGCGGGTGCGCCAAGGACGACGGCGCCGCGGTGCGCGACGGGAGCGGGGCGAGCTCGTCGGCCTCGGGCGGTTCGTCGGCTTCCGGCGGCTCGAGCGCGGCCCCGGCCGAGTGCCAGCCGGTGGGCGAAGACCTCGAGGACCGTGCCGCCCAGACGGTGGAGATCGTGCTGGCCGACTTCTCGTTCACGCCGTCGGAGGTGGAGGTGCCCGCCGGCATCACCACCTTCGAGGTCCACAACGAGGGGGCCTCCAACCACGAGCTGGCCATACTCCCCGGCGGCGGTCCCGTGCCCATGGTCGACGGGGCGCCCGACGAGGACGCGCTGGCCGAGGCCGGGGCGTTCGAGCTCGAGGGGTTCGGTCCCGGCGAGACGTGCAACGCCACCTGGGACCTCGAGCCCGGGACCTACACGATGTTCTGCATCATCGAGACCGATGAGGGCACCACGCACTACCACGAGGGCATGCGAGGCACCCTCACCGTGACCCGATAGGTCGTTCGGCCTAGACAGGATTCACCACGCACCGTAGGATCTCGAGCCAAGGATGACCGCGCACCGTGGTCTCCGGAGAAGGGACCGAACGCGTGGCCGAGCAGCAGTCGATCGACGAGACCGTGGGGCCCATCGGTGGGCAAGCGCTCCTCGAAGGCGTGATGATGCGCCGTGGCGGGTCGTGGGGCGCGGCGGTCCGACGCCTCGACGGTACCATCGCCACCACCAGCCGCACCCTGCCCGAGGGCCTCGACGGATGGCGCAAGCTCCCCCTGGTCCGCGGCGTGGTCGCGCTCGGTGAGACCGCCGCCCTCGGCACCAAGGCCACCCTCTGGGCCGCGCGCGAGCGCGGCGATGAGAAGGGCGACGGCTACTCCACCCGCGGGCTCGCCCTCACCGTCACCATCGCCCTGGTGGCCGTGTTCGGCGTCTTCGGCCTGTTCCCCGCGGTGGTGGTCAAGGCCGCCGGCGTCACCGACCCGCTGCTGTTCTCGGTGGTCGAGGGCCTGATCCGCCTGGCCATCCTCGTCGGCTACCTCAGCCTCCTCGGCCGCTCCCCGCAGGTGAAGCGGGTCTTCGCCTACCACGGCGCCGAGCACATGACCATCCACGCCTTCGAGCACCGGGTGCCGCTCACCCCTGGTGGCATCCGCCGGTTCGACCGTCGCCACCCGCGCTGCGGCACCGCGTTCCTGCTCGTGGTGGTGCTGGTCACGATCTTCGCCCACGCCCTCGTGGGCCACCCGAGCTGGGGCGTCCTGGTGGCGTCGCGCCTCCTCGGCCTTCCCATCGTGGCCGGCGTGGCCTACGAGGCCATCAAGTTCGCCGGTCGCCACCAGCACC